>DOIU01000117.1:1934-9295 GCA_003511825.1 Gammaproteobacteria bacterium
TCTGGCTCTGGCTCTGGTGGTTTGGGTGGATTACTTAATCAAGCAATGCAGGGTAATAGCGTTTCGCCATCAGCTGAAGAAGAAACTCAAGCGGAAATCATGCTTCGTGCAATGATCAGCGCTGCCAAAGCTGATGGCAAAATTGACGATGAAGAGCAAAAGAAAATTGCCGAGCATCTTGGTGATGTCTCTGACGATGAAGCCAATTTTGTCCGTCAGGAGCTAAGCGCTCCGTTAGACATTGATGGGCTCATCAAAAGCGTTCCGCGCGGCATGGAGCAGCAAGTGTATTTTATTTCGCTCACAGCGATTGATCTTGACTGCAAACCCGAAGCCCAATACCTGCACAACCTGGCGCAAGGGCTGAACTTGAGCAGCGACGTTGTGAACCGTATCCACCAACAAGTCGGCGCACCCTTGCTGTACGCGTGAGGCAGCTCCCTCGAGACAGAGCCGCAACAGGCGGCTCTGTTTCATCATCGCTGCTGCGCCAACCACCGATCCAGTGCGTTGGCGAAGGCTTGCCGATCACTGGCGCTCAGTGCCGACGGACCGCCGGTTTGCACGCCGCTGCTGCGCAAGGTGTCCATCAAATCGCGAACGGCAAGTCGCGACTTAATCGTCTCTACGGTGAACAACTCGCCCCTGGGGCTCAGCGCGAGACAGCCCTTGGTAATCACCGCATCTGCCAGGGGAATATCGCTGGTAACGACCAAGTCGCCAGCCTGGCAACGCCTCACGATTTCATCGTCGGCAACATCAAAACCCTGCTCAACCTGAACAGCTCTCACGTACTGAGAGGCCGGCGTTTTCAAATACTGGTTGGCTACCAGCGTCACCTGCGTAGACGTACGTTGCGCCGCACGAAACAGTATTTGCCGAATCACAACCGGACAGGCATCCGCGTCCACCCAAATCGTCACACCGATCTCCTCAATCGCCTGAATCTGCACGCGCACGGTAACACACTGCTTCTTTGATCGCTCATCGCCATTCAGCGCTAATTGCACCTGCACGGCCTTTACCATCCGGCGGCTGTCGGCGATGGTCAGCTCTAAGATTGCTCCGCATTCACGGATTCGCGAGGTGGGGCGTACATTCACCGCACCACGGCTCGGCGAACGTTTGTTGAATAGCGTCGCGACTGGCCCCCTGCCCCAACAAGACATGCAGCTTTGTGTATGCGGCTTCCAGCGTCAGATCCGCACCGCTTATCGCGCCCGCTTTTGCAAGACTGGCGCCCGTTGCATAGGTCAGCGGCAGCACGCTGCCCTGGGGGCAGCGCGTGATGTTGACGATACTGATGCCGCGCTCCACCGCTCCCGCCAACATGCGCAGCAGCTCGGGGTCGCGGTTCGGCCCATTGCCAACGCCGTAGCTTTGTATCACCAACGCTTTTAAATACGCATCTGCCAGCGCGGCAGAGAAAAAGTGGTGCGATATGCCTGGGTACAATTGCAACACGCCCACCGCCCCATCAATAAACTGGCAGGTCTGCATCTCGGCGGCGGCAGGGGGTAGCAGCAAGTCCTCCCTCAGCTCAATCTGAATACCGGTTTTACCGAGCCAGGGCAAATTCGGTGAGTCGAAGGCGTCAAAGCCAGTGCTTTTGAATTTAATGCTGCGATTGCCACGTAACAGGCGCCCGTGAAAGCAGATACAGACCTCAGCAATCGGGTAGTTGCTCGCTAACACCAAACTATTGACGAGGTTATCCATCGCATCGCTGCGTGGCTCGCACAAAGGAATCTGTGAGCCGGTTAAGATGACGGGTTTGTCCATGCGTCGGAATAAGAACGAGAGCGCAGACGCGGTGTAAGCCATGGTATCTGTGCCATGCAAGAGCAGAAAACCGTCGTAGTCGTCCCAGCGTGCCTTCAGTGCACATGCAATGCGTGTCCAGTCATCGGGGACCATGTTCGCGCTATCAATCAAAGGCGTCAGTTCTAAGATGTCGACACCCGGCAATTCACCACCGACATGATCGCGCAGGCGCTGCCGCAAGCGGCTGCCAAAATCATCCAGTGTGGCATAGCCCTCTGATGTTGGCCCCATCCCGATAGTGCCGCCACAATGCAGCACCAAGATGCGTTTCGTCGAATTGGCGGCCAGCATGGTTCTCTGCTCCTCATGGGTGACTTCGCGCCTCGGCCAATCAACAACCGGCCTGCGAATACAAATCATGCTGCCATTAGAGCAAGCCTATACCGGGATGGGAATTGACCCATTGACCCAATCAGGCGCACAGTGACGCACTTAACGCACCACATAACACCCACTTCAGTCTGTGACGATGGCGCCTAATGCACTACCATCTCACCCATTTAACCGTGCAGGAGGGTGACCATGCATGACGACTTCTCAAGCAATATGCGTTTGTTGTGCAGCTACTATCGCTCCATCGCCGAGGTGTGCCGCCGGTTGGATATCAACCGATCACAGTTCAACCGCTACCTGAGCGGACGCTATCGGCCCTCTGCCCACATCCTGCGACGTTTTTGCGACTTTTTTGGGGTGGAAGAGTACGAAATCTTTTTGCCACATGAGCAGTTTCAACGACTGATTAAGGTGCGCCCCAGCCGGTCAGCCAGCGACGTGGAAGTCACACAGGAAGCGCTCCCTGAAATTGCTCACTTACAAAAGCTGGGCGAACGCGGCACCGCCGGATTGACGAATTACCTGGGTTTTTATTTTGAGTATTACATGTCTATGGCGCGCCCAGGGAAGATACTGCGCACGTTGGTGCGACTTGAGCAGCGCGCCCAACGCGTGTATTACCAACGCACGGAACGATTCCAAGAAAGTCCTGAAGATGCGGTCTATCACTGCATCTATCTCGGCGTGGCTCACTTCCTCACCGATCGTATCTTCCTGGTGGACTACGAATCGCTCACGGGTCATGAGATCAGCGAGACCATTTTATTCCCCACCTTTAAAAACCGCGTCACGCGACTCAACGGCCTAAAGCTCGGCGTGTCTGGCAATGGTGAACGCATGCCCTGCTGCGCGCGCGTTGTTTATGAGTATTTGGGAGCATCGGTTGACGTTACCCGTGCGCTCTCACTATGCGGCCTCTATGCACCCGACAGCCACGAACTCGACCCAGGACTGGCACACACGGTACAGAACACCATGGACGCACAAGACACACATTTTCGTGCGTACCGCTGAGAGCGTCTTACCGCGTCATCCCCCGACCTTGGGCGCGAACATAATAATCGCCATCCCTGACAACACAACTCCTGTCCCAATCATGTCCCACGCCGTCGGTTTCACGCCATCCACCAGCCACAACCACACCAGTGCTACGGACACATACACCCCACCATAGGCAGCGTAAACACGCCCCGCTGCTGTAGGGTGCAGCGACAGCAGCCAGGCAAACAGGGCCAGGCTCGCGGCCGCCGGCAGTAATAACCACGCTGACTTGTCTTGCTTGAGCCACAGATACGGCAAGTAACAGCCCACGATTTCAGCGACCGCCGTCACCACGAACAAGGCAAACGTTTGCATTAAGCGTTTTTGACCCAGTTGTATTCCATCTGTCTCGCCGTTTTTTCTGCAAGCTCGACACTGAACAGAGTACCGACCAGATGGAGGCTCATATCAATTCCGGCAGAGATGCCACCCGAGGTGACAACATCACCCTCATCAACCCACCGCTGATTCTCCACCACCTCTAACTCAGGATAACTGTTGCGCAGATCCGGGATGTCTTCCCAATGGGTGGTGACGGTGTGCGTAGACACAACGCCGGTTTCCGCCAACAGGAAGACACCCGTACAGACTGAGGCGACTCGCTGCGCGGTTTCCGCCTGTGCCTTGATCCAACTCAACACCTGCGGTTTATGCATTTCAGCCGTATGAACACCCCCAACAATCACCAAGACATCGATGCCCGGATGATTCTCAAAACTGTAGTGCGGATTCACCCCATATCCGCCGCGCGCCGTCACCGTCTGGCCCGTTTCACTCACCAGAAAAACCGCGTTGTTGGCTGAGATATCAGCCACTCTCATCGCCGTCGAGAAGACCTCAAACGGACCTGAGAAATCGAGCACTTCTGCCTCATCGTAAATGTAGATGCCAATATTCATCGTGTTTCCTTTCTGCAAACGTGAAACCCTTCATCGGGCAAGGGTGCAACAAAGTACTTTGTCACCTGCTTAAACATCTCAGGCGTATCCGTGTGGGCTCTCTCGGGCTGTTGCTCGCGTCTTTTAGCGATCTGCCTAAGGCAGGTTTCGTCGGGTAGATCGATGTACACCAATTCGTGCTCAGCACCCACAGCAGCAAAGATCTCTTGAAACCATGCCCGTTGCGACCTTGTATTTGCCGGGAAATCCATCACCACATCAGTGCCGGTCTGCAAAACAGACTGCACCAGCTTTTTGATGGGCCGCTTTAATTGTTGGGCGCACGCGACATAATCTGCAAGCGTGGAAATTTTATTCGGAAACAAGTCAGCAAGCCACTCGTCTTCAGAGAGCAGCACCGCATGCCTGTCGGTGGCGATCTGTTTCGCCATCGTTGATTTGCCGGCCCCCATTTTTCCACAGAAAAAGACCAGCGTGCCAAGCCGTTGCTTGATCACCAAGCCAACACCCCACGTTCAGATAGATGTGCACCATGAGTGACCAACATCAGACGCAAACCACGCGTCGCCGATAACTCACCATAATGAGTAGGCACAAACATGCAGCCCCCACAGCCAAAGGAAACAACACCGTCGCCAATGAGTAGTGCTCTAAAGCCAGCAAAGCACACGCGTTTCTCGCCATAAATAAAACAAAAAAGGGCAGATTTTCATCGTGCGGAAAATCATAAGCCTTGCGGACCGTGGGCCCAAAACCGAGCAAATCAACAGTCGTCAGCACCACAACCGCCCACAGCGGGTCAGAGGTGAAGTACCAGAAGGGCAAAGACGCCAACGCTGCCCCAAAAAACAGCCAATCCGTTGGCGTGATAGAGATATCTGAGCGATGCACAAAAGCCAGTATGGCGATGACCATCGTGATCGCACCGGAAATGCCGATTGGCCAGGCGCCTATGCCACCCTTGGCATCAAGCTGGGCGAAGAACACAATCATCGTCGTCGTGCCCCAAATCACCCACGAAAACACGTGAGGCTTGGTCACACCGGCCAAAATCGCCCGAATATAGGGCACAAAAGCGACGAATGTGAGAATAATTGCTACGCCGCTAAAAAACAGTTTTAACGTGAACGCCATACACAGGTCCGTAGCCAGCAAGACAGCGCATGTTGTCTGGGCGTTTTTAGATTGTATGAATCATAGTGGATAACACCACCCAACAGGCTTCTTATAACGCAGCTTTGGCCACCCACTCTACCACAGATTTTAGCTCTGCTTTTGACGCGCCATTTTTTGCCTGCACGGACAAGCCGGTCATGATCGTCATCAGGTAACGAGCCAGTGTCTTGAGGTCTGCATCTGCGGACAATTGCCCATTGGCTTGTTCCGTCTTCAGCAACGCGACCAAGTTTTGCACGGTTTCTCGCTCGATCATGTGCAACGACGTCGTGATCTCTTCAGGAACAGCAGCACTGTCACTTTCGTAACAAGTCTTGGTATAGAAGCAACCCTTGGGAGAATCGGGGCAATTCACCACATCCACCACCCCAAGCAAAAACGCCTGTAAACGTTGTGCCAAAGGGGCATCAGGCGGATCGGTGAGCTTCGTTATCAGCGGCCCGCGATAATGGATCAAATAGTACTCCAGCGCTGCGGCGAACAGCTCTTCTTTGTTGCCAAACGCGGCATACATGCTGGGTTTGTTGATCCCGAGCGCGGCCGTCAGGTCAGACAGCGATGTCCCTGAGTATCCATTCTCCCAGAACACATGCATGGCTTTGACCAGCGCTTCATCTTTATCAAAGGTTCTTTTTCTACCCGCAGTCATCTGCAAAAAACTCTCAGCATAGGCTTGACATTATGTACCAATCGGTAAACAATCTCAATTGTGTACCGAACGGTATATATTGGCAAGGAGCAACTCGACGTGTGTATGGCTCCAAAACCAACAATTTCTATTTTTTTTAAGGACCCAGAGGTCCCATAACACTTGGAGCAGCATACCATGGCACGTGAAAAACGCATTTCACTCAACGGCATCCACCCCGACAACGCCACAGGCCGCGTTAAAGAACTGTTTGACACGGCACAGGCAAAACTCGGCTTTGTCCCCAATATGTACACCAATATGGCCAATACACCGGCCCTGCTAGATACCTACATGCAAGGCTATCAGCTGTTTCGTGAACACTCGCAGTTTTCTCCCCAAGAGCAGGAGGTCGTCTTTCTGGCCATCAGTTATGAGCATCACTGCGAGTACTGTGTCAGCGCACACAGCTTGATTGCTGACAAGATGTCAGACGTCTCTCCCGACACGCTGAAGGCCATTCGCGCAGGCGAGACCATTCCGAATGCCAAGCTGGCCGCGCTTGATACCTTTACGCGCGTCATGATTGACACACGCGGTAATCCCAGCGCTGAAGACATCGCCACCTTCCGCGCCGCCGGTTATTCCGATCAAGCCATCTTGGATATCGTGCTGGCGCTCTCGGTTAAGGTGATCAGCAACTATGCCAACCACCTGTTTGCAACCCCACTGGATGACGCCTTCGCCGCCTACACTTGGCCTGAGCAATAACCCGCAACGATACCCGCTTAACACCCCTTTTATTAACGAGGACACACTATGTTTACTGTAAAAGACCGCGTCGTACTGGTTACCGGCGCTAACCGAGGCATTGGAAAGAGCACCGTTGAAGAGTTTCTGCGTCAGGGCGCGCGTAAAGTGTACGCCGCCGCAAGAAACCTCGAATCACTCAACCCGCTGCTCACCCAGGCATCGGAGCACATTGTTCCCTTGCATATTGACCTCAACCAGCCTGAGACCATTACCGCTGCCGCCAGCGTTGCGACCGACGTGGAGATCGTGGTCAATAATGCCGGCATACTCAATGCTGCCAACCCCTTGAACACGGATGCGGTGGCATTGTTGCAGGAAGAAATCGACGTCAATGTGTATGGCCTGATCCGCGTCGCGCAAGCCTTCGCTCCCGTCCTAAAAGCCAATGGCGGCGGTGCGCTGGCCCAGCTCAACTCTATTGTGTCGATGAAAACATTTGCGGACTTCACCACCTATAGCGCGTCTAAAGCGGCCGCGTACTCGGTCACCCAAGCCTTGAGAGACGTGCTGCAAAGCCAGAACACTCGCGTCGTCAGCGTACACCCTGGGCCGATAGCGACCGACATGGCCGCTAAGGCGGGCTTTGATGTTGCAGATGCGCCCGAAGTGGTACCACAAGCGATTATCAAGGCACTGGCTGAGGGCGA
>DOIU01000394.1 GCA_003511825.1 Gammaproteobacteria bacterium
TAGTCCTCAGCGACGTAAAAGGGTGACGCATCGACGATCGGCGTGACGATGTCCTTGTCGGGATGATCAGCGATCAGTGCCGACCGCGACGCTTCTGCTTGCTGCTTCTGAGCCGAGGTGGTCGCATAAATGGCCGTGGAGTAGCTCTCGCCTCGGTCACATAATTGCCCACCCGCATCGGTGGGATCAACCGTGCGCCAGAAGTGGCGCAACAAATCATCATAGCTGATGCGCGCCGGATTAAACGTAATCTTGACCGCTTCTCGATGGCCTGTACCACCGGCTGTGACCTGTTTGTAACTGGCATTGGGCACATGACCGCCGGTGTAACCGGATACGGTCTCCAACACACCGTCGAGCTTGTCAAAATCCGATTCCACGCACCAGAAACAACCACCCGCAAAGATGGCGGTTTCAAGATCTGCGGTGTCGGCGTCCGCAGCCAGGGCGCTCTGTGCGAACGCCATCACGGTAAGAAGGAGACCGACGAGCCGTGGTTTCATCATGGGTATCATCCTGGTTGAAAGTCATGATGACACTGACCACAAACCCCGACGGATGTTACCTCAAGCCAACTTCTTATGTCGAACTCGGTGCGGCTTTGAGGCTTCTTCACCCAAACGCACTTTACGATCGGCCTCGTACTCGGTGTAGTTGCCGTCGAAAAAGGTCACCTGCCCTTCATCTTCGTACGCCAGTATGTGAGTCGCCACCCGATCGAGAAACCAGCGGTCGTGCGAAATGACAATTGCTGACCCTGGGAAATCCAGCATAGCTTCTTCGAGCGCTCGCAGCGTCTCAACATCGAGATCGTTAGAAGGCTCATCCAGCAATAGCACATTGCCCCCCTCTTTCAGTGTCAATGCCAAATGCAGACGGCCGCGCTCTCCCCCAGAAAGATCCTTAACGAATTTCTGCTGATCAGCACCCTTAAAATTGAACCGGCCGCAGTAGTTGCGCGACGGCACTTCGTAGTTGTTGATACGAATGATGTCGGAGCCTTGTGAGACGGCTTCGAACACCGACTTTTCACCATCGAGGTCTTCACGCCCCTGGTCAACACAAGCGACTTTGACCGTATCGCCGATATCAATGGAACCGGCATCAGGCTGTTCTTTGCCGGTAATCATGCGAAACAGTGTGGACTTACCCGCGCCGTTACCACCAATAACGCCAACAATGGCCCCCTTTGGCACACTGAAAGACAAGTCGTCAATCAGAACGCGATCACCATAACCTTTGCTCACATTGTGAAACTCAATCACTTTCTCACCCAGACGTTCACCGGGCGGGATGTAAATTTCGTTGGTTTCACTGCGCTTTTGGAATTCGCGCGACTGCATTTCTTCAAACCGCGCCAAGCGCGCCTTGGATTTGGATTGGCGTGCCTTCGCACCTTTGCGCACCCACTCAAGTTCAGACTTCATGGCCTTGGCGTGTGAAGTCTCCTGCTTGGCTTCTTGGTCCAGGCGCTGAGACTTGGTTTCCAGCCAGCCGGAGTAATTGCCCTCATAGGGAATACCGCGACCTCGGTCCAGCTCCAGAATCCATCCTGCGACATTATCGAGGAAGTAGCGATCGTGAGTTACTGCAACTACCGTCCCCTTGAAATCATGCAGAAAATGCTCGAGCCAGCCGACCGAATCTGCGTCCAGGTGGTTGGTGGGCTCATCCAGCAGCAGCATATCCGGTGCAGACAACAACAGACGACACAGCGCGACCCGCCGCTTCTCCCCACCTGACAGGTGCTCCACCTTGTCATCCCAGGGCGGCAAGCGCAGCGCATCGGCCGCGATATCGAGCTGGCGCTCAAGGTTGTGTCCGTCAGCGGATTGGATGACGGCTTCCAGTTTGGCCTGTTCCGTAGCCAAGGCATCGAAATCCGCATCCGGCTCGGCGTATGCCGCATACACCTCTTCCAGCCGTTGCTGCGCGACTTTGATGTCGTCAACCGCCTCTTCGACCACCTCGCGGACGGTTTTATTCGGATCAAGCTCGGGCTCCTGCGGCAGGTAACCGACTTTGATCCCAGGCATCGGCCGAGCTTCGCCATCAATTTCCATATCCACGCCAGCCATGATGCGCAGCAGACTGGACTTACCGGCACCGTTGAGGCCTAGCACACCGATTTTGGCACCAGGAAAAAACGACAGAGAAATGTCCTTGAGGATTTCCCGCTTGGGCGGGACAACCTTGCTGACGCGGTTCATGCTGTAGACGTACTGGGCCATGGATCTGAGTTCCTATGAGATCTGCTCGAGTAAAGAAGCGAAAAGTAACTGAAGATGGCGGCGAGAGCAATCGTTAGCGAGCGTCGCGCGCAAGAAGCTGACTTACAGCCCCTTCACGAACGCGCCAATTTGACTGATAGCGGAGTTGGCCTGCGTCAGTGCTGGCGCAAACCCCTGAAAAACGTGCGGCATATCGTCCCACACGTGCAGCTCGACGCGACCACCCTGCTGCTCGATGTGTTCAGCCAAACGGGTGCTGTCATCCAGCAGCACTTCTTCACTACCCACCTGCAACAACACGGGCGGCGCCTGGGTAAAATCACCAAACAGCGGCGAGGCCCAGGGATGCCGAGGCTCTTTGCCACCGAGATAGAGTGGCGCCAATGCCTTGTAAACCAGGGGATGAATCACCGGATCACGCTCGGCATGAGTCTGCAGTGACGGGCTGCCACCCGTGAAGTCTGTCGCCGGCGAGAGTGCGACCAAGCCATCAGGCACAGGGCCATCGGCATCTTGCAATGCTAAGAAAGCCGCGAGCGTCAGATTGCCGCCCGCCGAATCCCCCATAATCAGCGACTGACTGGCAAGCGACGCGCCGTCAGGGCCGTTCTCACGCATCCATTGAAACGCCATGGTGCAATCCATCAAACCACTGGGGAACGGGTGCTCAGGGGCAAGCTTGTAATCAACCAGCAATACCGCCGTGCCCGTCGCCTCAGACACGCGGGATGCCAGCGCACGGTAGCCCGCCAAGGAGCCACTGACCCAAGAGCCGCCATGAATGTAGAGTGTGCGTCGTACGGTATCCACGCCAGGCGCGCACACCCACTCGAGCGGAATGTCACCGCAGACATCCGGTTGGACACTGCCGATCACACTGGCAGCCTGGCCATCCACCTGAAAGTATGTGTCAATGAGTGCGCGCCGAGCAGGCAAATCATCCAACAACGCCACGGCTTTGTTGGCCAACGCGCGCAGATGCTCAAAAACGTTTTGGGTTTGGGTGTCCATCAAGGCATTCGACCAAGTGCCCGCCGCATGTGCGGGCACATTGGATAGTCGCTTAACGCTTAGCGCTTCTCAGGCGCAACATA
This sequence comes from Gammaproteobacteria bacterium, assembly GCA_003511825.1. Classification (GTDB taxonomy): domain Bacteria; phylum Pseudomonadota; class Gammaproteobacteria; order Granulosicoccales; family Granulosicoccaceae; genus UBA7957. The sequence goes on from DOIU01000394.1 coordinate 3,326, forward strand.
GTCACGTTGTGTAGGGCCGGTATAGAGCTGGCGCGGACGTCCGATTCTTTGCTTGGGATCTTCAATCATTTCACGCCACTGAGAAATCCAGCCAACCGTTCGCGCCAAGGCAAACAGTACCGTGAACATCGATGTCGGGAAGCCCAGCGCTCGTAGCGTGATGCCGGAGTAGAAGTCGATATTGGGGTAGAGCTTCTTCTCAACGAAGTACGGATCGCTCAACGCGATCTTCTCAAGCTCTTGGGCAACATCCAGCAACGGATCGTCGGTAATACCGAGTTCTGTCAGCACTTCGTGCGCAGTCTTTTGCATCACCTTGGCGCGCGGGTCGTAATTCTTATAGACGCGATGACCAAAGCCCATCAGACGGAAAGGATCGTCTTTGTCCTTAGCGCGCTCAATGAATTCGGGAATGCGATCGGTTGAACCGATTTCGGCGAGCATGTTCAGCGCAGCTTCGTTTGCGCCACCGTGCGATGGCCCCCACAGACAGGCGATACCCGCAGCGATACACGCAAACGGATTGGCGCCTGAGGAACTGGCAAGACGCACGGTCGATGTCGAGGCGTTCTGCTCATGATCGGCGTGCAGGATAAAGATGCGATCCAATGCCCGCGCCAACACCGGGTTGACCTCGTAATCTTCGCTCGGTACTGAGAAGCACATGTGCAAGAAGTTACTGGCGTAGTCCAGATCATTGCGTGGGTAAACAAACGGCTGGCCTTTGTGGTATTTGTACGCCATCGCCGCAATGGTGGGCAGCTTGGCGATCATACGTCGGCTAGCGATCTCGCGCTGCTGTGGATCGTGGATGTCTGTCGAGTCATGGTAGAAAGCGGATAACGCACCGACGACACCCACCATGATCGCCATCGGGTGCGCATCGCGACGAAAGCCCATGAAAAGCTGGTGCATTTGCTCATGGATCATCGTGTGGTAGGTAATGGCGCCCTCAAACTCTGCCCGCTGCGTTTCATTCGGCAATTCTCCATACAACAGCAGATAGCAGGTTTCCAGGAAGTGACCTTCCTCGGCAAGCTGATCAATCGGGTAACCGCGATGCAGCAAGATGCCCTTCTCTCCATCTATATACGTAATTTCTGATTCACAGCTCGCAGTAGACGTAAAACCTGGGTCGAGTGTGAATGCACCGGTTTCTGCATAGAGCTTGCTGATGTCGATGACATCAGGGCCAATCGCCCCTTGTTGAACCGGAAATTCATAGTCGTTGCCGTTGTAGTGGAGCTTTGCTTTATCGGACATGATGACTGTGCCTCTTTCGTTTGTGAAACGTCATATCGGACATGGAGTATGATGCGTGTGGAGGACTCCCTAAATCCTTGTTATTTGTGATTATTTCTCTGTCGACGGAGCCAGTGTGTAAGTCTGGTACAGGTATGGCGACATCACGCAACTGCCGAAGTATCTCACAGACTCAACCATTTGGATTAAGCATCAATATTTCCAAAGCTAACCATTTCTTTAATTAATAGTAAGATGATCACGGAGGGAAAGCGTCGATCGAGCATTCCCAAATAAATTCCTATACTGCTGTTTTTATTGATTAAAATAAATCAAAAAACGCATCAGTAAACACCTAGGGCTAGTGGATCAATCCGCAAGACAGCGGCATTGGCATAGCCTGACGCAGGCTGGCGGCCCTGCCAAAAGACGCCCACTTGTCGTGGTAACCGTGCTGGGCTTCAAGCTAAGCTGGTTCAGTACCCAAAAGGCAGCTCATGGTCCATCAAAAATGCGGAAACGATCATAGATGCCCGAGGCCGATTTACCGTCCAATGGCAGCTTGGCGGCAGACACTGAGTACGATTGCATGAATGGCATCAGCGTATTACAAGACATGCTTGAAACCATCCTCGAGCGTGGGGCATCACTCACCGGGATTCGCACTGATCAACGCAAAGCCAGCGTCGAGTCACTCAATACGCTGGCCGACACGCTGCTGAGTGCACGCGGCGAGGCGTCGGGTGTCGCCCTCGCCTCGCTGTTTTTGCAGGGGTTTGAGGATTTGGACGAGGACGAAAAGCCGGCTTTTTTTCACGCCTTGGCCGATCGCTTCGATCCCTCGCACGACGCCATCCGAGAAGCAGCGGAACGCTATGCAGAAGCGCCCTCGGTGGATACCTTCATTGCGTTGGAAGAGGCGTCGCATTCGCCCCGCCGGAAACTCCTTCGCCGCATCAACCTGGCGCCGGGTGGCACGGCGGCCCTGGTGCATATGCGGGAGCAATTGTTACCGCTGCTGGCCGATCACCCGGAACTCGCCAAAGTGGATCACGATTTCCTCCACCTGTTTCGACTGTGGTTTAACCGCGGTTTCTTGGTGTTGCGCCAGGTTGATTGGAACACACCCGCGAATGTCCTGGAAAAAATCATCGCTTATGAAGCCGTGCATGAAATTGGCAACTGGGACGAACTCCGGCGTCGTGTGTTACCGGAGGATCGACGGTGTTTTGCCTTTTTCCACCCCTCCATGCCCGATGAGCCCCTAATTTTTGTTGAAGTCGCACTCACCGAGTCCGTACCCGGCTCCATTCAAGATCTGCTGGCAGAGGACCGAGAACATTTGCCCGCTCAAGAAGCCAAAACCGCTGTGTTCTATTCCATTTCAAACTGCCAACAGGGATTATCAGGCGTTTCCTTTGGCAGCTTTTTGATCAAACGTGTGGCCGAACGCCTGTCGCGTGAGCTGCCCACACTCAAGACCTTCGTGACACTGTCTCCGATACCCGGCCTGAGACGTTGGCTGGCCAAGCAAGCCGAAGACGAGACGAATTCTGAGGCATACCGGGCCCATAACATTATCCGTCAGGACGGCTGGCAAACGGACGAGGAGTTTCTGGAAGAAGCCGAGGCGCTGATCAAACCCCTGGCGGTGCGCTATTTTGCAGCGGAAAAAACATCAGCCGGAGAGCCACTCAATGCGGTCGCACGTTTCCACCTGGGCAACGGTGCCATTTTGCAACGGATCAACTGGTTGGGCGATACATCCGACAAAGGGATGCATCAATCGGCCGGCTTGATGGTGAACTACCTCTACCCGCTGGATAAGATCGAGTCCAACCACGAGGCCTATGCCGATCACGGCAAAATCAACGTGTCGCGAGAAGTTCGCAACATCGCACCCAGTGTATTTGCAAGCTAGAGGTATCGCTGGCCATTGAGTACGCGCAGAATCACCTCGCCATCGTCCTGCTGCAGCTGATGCCCATAACCCGCGTCGATGCTGCGCGCTAATCCGCGTAACGCATACACATGCTCAAGACGCTGGCTGTCTCGCGGCACGAGCAGATCACCTGGCAAGCCGTACGCCTCGCGGCGCACCACAGACACGTAGTCGATGCGAGGATGCGGTTGACGATTCAGCATAAATAGCAAGCTTCCCGGACGCTCTGGCATCAGATCGGTGAACAATTGCTCCGAGTGATAGAGCGTCGAACCACCCAAAAGAGGCGCTACCCATGCGAGCGGACTTTTCGCCACGGTCGCACCCGCCTCAGCCAATGCCGTACCGAGATGCGGCGTAGCAATCGTGATCAATTGCGCTACGGGCAAAGACGCCGCTGTCCGCACCAAAGCACTGCGAGCGACCACACCGCCGGCGGAGTGCCCAACCACAATCAGAGGCTCATACGCATGGCGCTGCGCAAGACTCTGCAAGTAAAGGCTCAGTGTCTGTGCCTGCAGTAAAATCGGGTCTTCACTGGGCAATTTCACGGTATACAGGTAGTTGTCAGCCGGCCCTACACGTTCAGGCAGCACAGGCTCACCGGTATTAGAGAGGTCGATGACGCCAGCATCCTCCCAGCCGTCATCTCCCAGGCATGCCGCAATGCCCGACACTCGCCAGTCATCAGGCACCCCCTGATACCCGTGCACCAGCACCATCACATCCGCCTGCGAAGGCATGAGCCAAAACATCAGAAAAAATGCCACTATCCGACTGATTTTAAACATCTATTTTCTCCGGAAAAGTTCAGCCCAGCAAAGACTGTGTCACGTGGTATTGAAGTATGCCTGTCCGGCAAGACACCGCAAGCCCCCTATCGTGACGAACCCGCCAGCACTGCGGCTCGATCATCAAATCTGTTATCCTTGCGGGTCTTTCGCCCATTGTGGATTAGGCTTTTGAAACCAAGCGACATAACACATCTGGTAGCCACTGCCCTACAAGAAGACATTGGCGACGGCGATGTCACTGCCCAACTGATTGACGCTAACGCGTGCGCGCAAGCGACGATTATCTCACGCGAAGCCGCCGTGATTTGCGGCTGCGACTTCGTCGATGAAGTCTTCCGACAACTCGGCACCGACATTGCCGTGGATTGGCGGGTCCATGACGGTGACGAAGTCACTCCAAACACCTTGCTGTGTACCCTCGGGGGTAATGCGCGGACCCTGCTGACAGGAGAACGTACGGCACTGAATTTTCTGCAAACCCTGGCCGGCACGGCGACGCTGACGCGAGCTTATGTGAATGCGATAGGCGCCCACAAGACCCGGCTGCTGGACACTCGAAAAACACTACCGGGCTTACGCCTGGCACAAAAATACGCCGTCGCCTGCGGTGGTGGTATGAACCATCGCATTGGTTTGTACGACGCCTTCCTGATCAAAGAAAATCACATTCAGGCAGCTGGCAGCATTGCCGGCGCCGTTGATGCGGCGCGCCGAGTTTCTGCAGATTTGCTGCTGGAAGTTGAAGTCGAGACCTTTGCGCAGCTTGATGAGTGTTTGGACTGCGGAGTTGAGAGAGTGTTGCTGGACAACTTTTCGCTGGATGATTTGGGCACCGTTGTTACGCGCGTCGATGGGCGCGCGGCGCTGGAAGCATCCGGCAATATCGATCTAGAGACCATTCACGCGGTGGCACAAACTGGCGTGGATTTCATTTCAACCGGCGCGATCACCAAGCATGTGCGGGCCGTTGACCTCTCCATGCGCTTTGACGACAGCCTCTAGGGATTGCCGGGCAATTGCGCGGCCAACAGTGTTACTGCCTCACCAAAGGCTGACGCAAAGGTTGGGAAATCGGGGTTTTTGTGAGTCAACGAACCATTTTTCAGCGTGTTGAGGGTCGCAACGGTCAAAGCTTCTGAGAAGCTATCACCTTTGTAGACCGTGTATTCCGTTTCGTTAACAGGGCTGGCGCTGCGGCTGCGCTGCCATACAAGCTTACCGGTATCAAGGTCATAGACACGCGCCAAAACCGTCACCCGGCGCCGGCTAGATAAGACCACGGCCACCCTGTCACTGCGCACTTCACCATTTTTTTCCACGGGCACTTCACGCTTGGGTGGGTGTTCAAGGGTATCGCCCTGGAGCTGCGCAACCATCGCATAGCGTGCTAATAAGGGGGCTCGACGAATGAGCGCCAGTTCCTCGCGGCCCAGTTCATTGTGCTTTTGCACGCTGGCGAGTACGGTGGCGTAGTCACTGCCCATCATATCCCGCAGTTTTTCCGCCTGAACCAGCGGGTAGTGCCCGCGCTGTTTACGCACGGCTTTGCCCAATATTTTGGACCATTGCATACTGCGGTAAAGCGGCTCTTTCTGCATCGAGGATGTCACGCCAAGCACGACCAAGCCCCGCTGATGGACATCACGCGCATCAAACCTGCCATGATGGTAGTCATCACCCGGTGCCGCGCATGCCGTCATACCAAGCACGATGCCCAACAGCATCAGCCGGGTGAAATGCCTGTGAATAATGTCTGGCAACATGGTTCAGTCGTCCTGGGTGTGCGGATACGATTCCACACATGCATCCATTGATTAAAGCAACTGACTGAGTAATAGCAAGTTTTTGGCCGTTTTCAGACTCTGGAGGTAAGAGCCGGGTGGAGTTGCCCAGTATTGCGCCACCCGAGTATCCCTCGGGCGGCACAACCCTGAGCAATATGCCTATCGATATTTAGGAGCGACGCTGCTGGAGCACCCGCATACGCAACGCGTTGAGCTTGATGAAACCTGCGGCATCCGCCTGGTTGTAGCCGCCATCGTCTTCTTCGAAGGTCGCGATGTTCTCATCGTACAAACTTTGGTCTGACTGACGCCCAGCGACGGTCACATTGCCTTTGTAGAGCTTCAGTCGCACGACGCCATTAACGTGCGCCTGAGACGCATCAATCGCTGTTTGCAACATCTCGCGCTCGGGACTCCACCAGTAACCGTTGTAGATGAGCGAGGCATAACGCGGCATCAACTCATCTTTGAGGTGAGCAACTTCGCGATCCAGCGTGATCGATTCGATTGCGCGATGTGCTTTCAGCATGATCGTGCCACCTGGCGTTTCGTAACACCCGCGACACTTCATACCGACGTAACGGTTCTCAACGATATCTATCCGCCCAATGCCGTGTTCACCGCCAATACGATTCAAGGTGGCCAGCACCTCGGCTGGCGACAGGTCTTCACCGTCAATTTGGGTGATATCTCCACCCTGGAAAGTGAGTTCGATGTACTTGGGTGCATCTGGAGCAGCTTCCGGGGAACGCGTCCATAACCACATGTCTTCCTTCGCTTCTTGCCAGGGATCTTCTAGAACACCGCCTTCGTAGGAAATATGCAGCAGGTTCGCGTCCATCGAGTATGGGGATTTTTCACCCTGTTTTTTCTCAATCGCGATGCCGTGTGCCTCTGCGTAATCGAGCAGTTTCTGACGTGAGTTTAAATCCCACTCTCGCCATGGGGCGATGACGCGAATCTGCGGATTCAGCGCGTACGCGCCCAGCTCAAACCGCACCTGATCGTTGCCTTTGCCCGTTGCGCCATGGGAGATCGCATCCGCGCCCGTCTCTGCCGCAATCTCTACCAGGCGCTTTGCGATGAGCGGGCGTGCAATGGATGTACCGAGCAAATACTCACCTTCATAGATGGCATTGGCGCGGAACATCGGATAAACAAAGTCGCGAACAAACTCTTCGCGCAAATCGTCAATGTAGATTTCCTTAATGCCCATGGCCTGTGCCTTGGCACGTGCCGGCTCCAGCTCTTCACCTTGCCCAAGATCGGCGGTGAAGGTGACGACTTCACAACCGTAGTGCTCACCCAACCATTTGAGAATGATGGAAGTATCCAGCCCCCCTGAATACGCGAGGACAACTTTCTTAACTGACGACATTCCTGATGCTCCACTTGCCAAACACCGCCCCAACCCATCGTCGCGACAGTGCTCTTGCCGAAAGGGATTTATTCTACGATTAGTCGCCAACGATGACCATGGCGTGACAGGATTAATCCGCCACTAAGGGCGCTTACACATGCGTTTCAGACGAGTTTTAGCGGGTTCTTGCCCTGTTGAGCTGTGGCGGACACGCTGCCGAGATCAGCCAGTGATACGGGATAGCCGACCGCATACCCCTGGACGTAAGCCACACCGGCCTCTCTTAGCGGGGTGAACAGCTCGGGATCTTCAACCGACTCCGCGACGATCTTAAAACCCATAGTGGTCCCCAGATCTATGACGGCACGGAGCATGGCTTGGTCAACGGGGTCGTCATGCAGGCCGCGGATCAAGCTGCCATCCATCTTCACGTAGTCCACTGGAAACTGCTTGAGGTAACCGAGCGAGGCCAAGCCTGTACCAAAATCATCCAGGGCAAAGCGACAACCACTCGATCTCAAGCCCTTCATCAAGGCAACCGCTTCATCGACTTTGTTGACAGCGGCGGTTTCAGTGATTTCGAAGCAGACTTTCTCGCGCGGCACGCTGTAGCGCGACATTTGTTCGCGGATAAAATCGAAGAAAGCCGCGTTGTCGAGGTTACTGCCTGACAGGTTGACGAACAAACCCGCCTCCGGCTCCTGCGCTTGAAAGTGATGAAAATGCTTGAAGGCGTCGTGAATCACTCGTCGATCAAAGTGCGCCATCGCACCGTAGCGTTCAGCCGCAGGCAAATAGCGACCGGCGGAATCGGAGCCCCCGAAATCACCTTTGAGTCCGAGTAACACCTCGTAATGATTGATGCGGTTTTCTTCCAAGGATGCAATCGGCTGGTACAACAACGTGAGTCGATCATTGTCCAACGCACTGAACATCAGCTGCACCGATGCACTATCTTTGTCGCTCAGCAAATCCCGTTGCTCGGAGATATTGGCGATATGGATGCCCTTGCCGCCCTGTTCTCTGGCAATGAAGCACGCATGATCAGCATGACGGACCAGCTCTGCAACCGACAGGTCTGTGCGTGTAACGGGGACTAAGCCGACAAAGGCGCCTACGGAAAATGACTGCCCTTCCCATTGAAAGCGAAATGCTCGAACTTGGGCGAGCATCCGTTCAAGCACATCGACCGCGTCATCCAGTGAGCTCTGCTCAATAAGCAGCGCAAATTCATCCCCGCCCACGCGAGCTAAGGTCAGCGTATCATCCAGCGACTCTCTCAGCGTTTGCGCCAAGTGCTTGAGCAAGGCATCACCTGCAACATGTCCTGCGGTTTCATTCACTATCTTTAGCCGCTCCAAATCGATATAGGCCAAGAAAAACCCAGCTTGACTGCTCATTTCAAGCTGCTGCCGCAATAGCTGGTAAAAGTGGCGGCGATTGACCAGATCCGTGAGGCTGTCGTGCGTGGCATGGTATTGCAGTTGTCGCATCGCATGACGCTCTGCAGAGACGTCTCGGCCAGTCCCGCGATACCCGATCAATTGGTTGTCTTCGTCACGCATGGGCATGGCATTCAACGTCACATAGGCGCGATTACCATTGGATCGGAGCAGAATTAACTCAAAGCCATTGAGGACTTGGCGATCACGCAGTTTTTCCTGGAACTGGCGAAGGCGAGCATTGATATCCTGATCAGGGACTTCCAGATCAAGCAGTGACTTTCCGATGAGCGCATGCGCTTTGATGCCGGTCTTCTGTTGAAACATCAGCGACACCGAGCGGACGACGAAATTCGTGTCCATCTCCCATGTCCACACACCTTCGGATTCGAGCGCAAATTCCTGGTCTGCTAGCTGCGCTTTTTGCGCGCTAATACGCTCAAGCTGCTCCAGGTTTTGCCGCTCGAGCCCAGCCGATTTGGCATTCAGCTGCAGGACGTTACAGATGTAGCTTTCCATCCGCATCGCGGTCAGCGTCAGCAGGCCAAAATACACAATGACCATCAACGACATCATAAACAGCAGGTCATCACCTGACAGAATGAGATTCAGACTACTGAGAAAGACAATGGGGGCTGTGAAGCACAGGTAAGTTACAACCGACGCAGAGTAACCTGCCAACGCGGCTGCGCTGATGCTCGCCAATCCATACAGAAGAAACATCTTGTAGTCGACAGTGTTGTCAACAAACATAATGAACGGCGCTAAGCCCCAGACAGCTCCGCCGGCCAGAGCACCGATGTTATAAGCGCGATAGGCTTTTTCGGGCAACTCGTCATCATTGTCGTGAGTCAGGTAGCGCTGTACGGTTGAATAGCGTGCAGCCGAGACAACGAACATGCTGAGTAACCAGACAAACGATTCCATGCCAGAGTGCTGCACAAAGGCGTAGGAAGCAACCACGATCGCCATGACCACAGACGTCAACAATGACGGCGAAAGGTTCTTATAAAGAATGTCCAACTGTCCCTGTCTCATATCCCGCGACGAGTGAATATCTGCAGTCATTATGGTTCTCTGGGTTCAGACACCGGCGATTGGTATCTTTGCTTCGTTTGATGCGGTCATTCAAGCCACCAGCCTGCGGTTAACGCCTGTGCTGCGACTCTAGACACGTTAGCGTCCCACAGCCTAGGAGTCTAAACCTTAATCAGCGAAGCAATCGACAGATTGTGCACCACCTTTGATCACAAGCCCAGAGCAACCCTCGCCCTCCTCAACTTCCCGAACACTTGAGCAACCGTCATGAGGCCACGCTGGCTGATTAGACAGACACTGGCTACCCTTTTCCAGACGACCAAGAACGGTATTCTATACAGGCCAAGTTGCCTGGTGAATCACAGGACGACCGGGGGGAAAAATGGGTGGATCTGCAGACTCATTGAAGATGCGCGAAGAGAATCAGGTGCGGCGTATGGTATTGGCAAAAAAGGACGGGTGAGCCTTGCGGCCCACCCAAACGAGGCATCCCAAACGGGATTACTGAGCATTCCTAGAACACTTAAAAAGGAATCAAACTATTGCGTCTTTGATCCTAAGTCGTGAACCAATCCTCAGCATTGACGATTGTCAAATCGCTCGTCTTTTTTAAGCACTTACTCCACATCACTTTGCCGCACACTGGCGAGCAATCTGAGTAGGAGATGATTCACCAGTTCCTCACGCATCTCTGCGCGCAAAATTTCGGCTTCATCGGCTTTGCCGAGGACGCCGGTTTCGTCATATGTGTATTCGCGGATAACAGACACGGTGTTCGCTTGACGGTTTTTATCAAGCGTGGGTGGCGTGCCATCGTAGCTCTGTGCAATTTGCATATCCACAGAGTGGCGCAACTCATATTCACTGACGCGGCCCGTGCTCTCTACAGACACAATGCGCTGCGACTGCTGTTCGTTCTGAAGACGGATCAAGATATTGGCGCTGGACTTGTCATTGCTCACCGTGAACTTACGGTCGGTGAGCGCTGACCGCAATCGCCAAGCAATGGGCACCTTGCTACCGGCGTCAATGTAAACCGCGCCGATATCCGTTGTTTGGGTGATACTGCCACGCGGTGTGAAACCGCAAGCAACGAGGGTGAGCATGAGGGAAACAAGGAATAAGCGCAAGATCATAGTAGCTGCCTGGCACGGAAAACCCGAACACGGCAGTATAGCAAACCTCATAACTCCAGCGATCAATCCAACAGCAAAGCTCAGATACGTGGGTTACCGGGTACTAAGGCGCAGCATACCGCTGCACCGCCGACGGAACATAGACATCTAACGGCACAAGCTCACTGCTCAAACCCATTTTGGTCACCGCAAGATTCTGGAAACGACGATCCACAAACTGCAACTCCTGAGAGCGGTATAAAAAGGTATAGGGCTGCTGCTCGTAAAGCACGGCCTCCGCTTCTTGCCAGTGCCGCATACGTGCCTGTTCATCGACGGTTGTGCGTGCTTTGTCGATGGCTTGATCAAGTTGATCATTGTGGAAGCCCACAAAGTTATCGCCATTATCAGCAATCTGCGAGCTATGGAACATCTGGTAGATATCCGTTTCAACACCACTGGTCCATGCCAGTGTGATGGCATCGTAGTTGCGATTACGCAGGACATCGATGAGGACGGGCCAATCACTCGGACGCGGCTTGAGCAAAATGCCCGCCTGCGCGTACAGATCTTTCAACAACAGCACCAGTCGTCGAGTCTCTTCACGCCCCTGGAAAAAGACCAGTTCAAACTCAAACGGCTCACCGTCTTTGTTCTCGATAACACCGTCATTGTCACGATCTGAAAAGCCGGCTTCTCGTAACAATTGCTGAGCACGCTGAGGGTCATAGTCTCGAGGTAAGAGCGCCGAATTGTGTTGCGGGCTGCTCGGGTTAAAAGGCGAAACCATTGGCTCGGCGTAACCCTGTTTGACTTCATTAATAATGCGCTCGCGATCTGTGAGCAGCGTCATCGCCAGCCGCACGGTAGGATCAGCAAAGAAACGCTCTCCAGCCAAGCCGCCAATATTCCAACCGATGAAGGTATACCCTTGAAATGGCGGCATAAACTGGAACGCATGGCTCACATCGGCAATAGCGCTGTCTCGCCTCAGCCCATCAAACTCTCGAGGGCCTGCGGTGTACGCATCCAGTTCGCCATTGCGATAGCTTGTCAGTCTCGCACTTGCGTTATCGATGATCCGCCAAACAAGCTTATCAGGCGCGGGAGCCACATCCCCCCAGTAGCGGTCATTTTTCACCAACTCTACTCTACCTGATTCGGGAAGCCATGCTTCTCCATCCGGCAGCATGTAAGGGCCAGATCCCAGCAAAACACCTTTGGATTGATTGTAGCGCTCAGGCTCCTGCAAAAAACGCTCATAATGCGCCTTGGAAAGTACTGGCATTTCACCAACAAGAGACAGACTTGCAAAATAAGGATCTTTGAGGAAAAAACGGACATGGTGAGTGTCCACAGCTTCTACCGCAGCGATTTTTTCCAGGTAAGCGCGCAAGCCTGGCGCTGCTATACGCTCATCCATAATGAATTCGTAAGAGAAGCGCACGTCGTCTGCTGTCAGGCTCGAACCATCTGAAAACGCGGCCTCAGATCGTAGGTAAAAATCAAACGTCAGGCCATCTGCACTCCCCTTCCAGCGGTCGGCGAGCAACCCCTGCCACGCCAACGTATCAGGGTCACGGATCAGCAGAGTTTCGATCACATACTGCTGGATAACCCTGGCATATTTGTCAGAGGAGACCACGGGAGAAAGAGTTTTAAGGCTATTAGCGAGTGGCATCACCAACCAATCGCCCGAGGAATAATCATCGCGCTGCGTGGCTTCAAACGCGCGGCGAAACACGCCTTGCGGTTCACCGCGTATATAGCCCTCGGCACGCTGACTGGGGCGCTGGACACCTGAAACTGCAAGCCGTCGTTCAAGGGACTGAAGCGACTCTGCCTGCTGTTGGACGGTTGTTTCAAGACGACTGATCTTTAGCCATTGCCGGTCGATCATGTACATCGTTAAGACCAGCAAGACCACGATGCACAGGTTTATCAAGACCAGCAAGATGTCCTTTCCTGTCCACCGCCCCGACATCATCACCTACAAACTAAGCTTGCAAGCAAACACATCAGCTAACGCCATCTCGTCACATACCGGTGTGCGGTTGCAGTACTTGCTGATTTATTTCTACTAATGCTTTACTTCTGAGTGCACGCAGTGCGGCTGCATATTCCGCATTGCCGATCTGGGTGGCGTCAATAGAAGGTTGCCCGCCCTCGGACTCAGCGTCTTCTGCACCGTCCGTCACGGAGTGCAGCACGATGATTTCATGATCTCCAGATGGATTCGTGACCGTCGTCAACCGAGGCGCATCATCAGTAGGACGCGGCATAGCAAAGAGAGCGGTGATCACATTGGACGCAACCTCCGTCGTCGAACGGGTTAAATCTCTCGCTTCGGCCACTTCAGCTTCATAGCTTCCAGCCACCTCCGTCAGCGCATCACCCGCCAGAATACGCGTTTGGGCACTGTCAACATTGGCTTCCAGCAACTCAGTGGCTGCCTTGCGCTTGAGTTCATCACTGATAACCTCGCGAACTTCATCAAGTGACTTTGGTCGAGGGCCTTCATGTTCTTGAACACGCAACACGACAACGTGATTACTACCCAGCTCGATAGGCTCTGAGTTGTTTCCGGCTTGCAGTACCTCTTGAGACAGAGCTGCATTGATGACCGCCGGGTTTGCAGCTATTCCCTCTTTGGTGAGCCGATCAATCCAATCCGACACTTGAATATCAAATGCTCCCGTCTCTGCAGCAGGCACGAGCGAATCAGGATTTTCGTAGCTGGCATTGGCTAGCAATTCACTCTGGTCAAAAAATGCTTCATCAGCGCGCTGCTGCTGGAGTACATCGATAATCTCACTTTGCACGTCTTCAAACGCTTTGCCGCGCTCCTCACGAATCTCGTCAACGCGAATCAAGTGATAACCAAAACTGCTGCGAACAGGCTCGGACAGCTCCCCCTGAGCTAAAGAGAATGCAGATTCCTCAAAGGCTGGCACCATAGCACCCCGCCCAAAGTAGCCCAAACTGCCTCCGGCCTCAGCAGAGCCAGGGTCTTCGGAGACATCTTTAGCAACGTCCTCAAAGGTTTCTCCAGCATCAATGCGCGCTTTTGCTTGGGTAATTTTTTGCAAGGCCGCATCTGCCTCTTCGTCACCCGCACCTTCATCAAGCGAGACAAGAATATGGGACGCCGAACGCTCTTCAGGCACGCGGTAGTTCTGTGCATTCCCTTCAAAATAGGCGCGTGCATCCTCTTCAGAGACCTCTATCTGGTCTTTTAGAGTGTCAGACTTGAGTTCTATGTACTCAATCTTGACCCGCTCTGGATGCGTATAGTTAGCCGAATTTTCATCAAAAAACGCGGTAACGTCCGCATCTTCAATCTGCATCTTTTCGAGTATGGGATCTAACTTGAAGGTCAATACCGTTGCATTTCTTATTTGGCGTGACAGCCGCTCTGCAACTGCAGTTTCGTTATTGAGCACGAAATTTGAGCGGACAATGGCATCTCTAAAGCCTTGTACAGCAACGTCATGCCGGAACTGATTTTCGAAAGACTCCTCGGTAAATCCCGAGGACCGCAGCTGTACTGTATACCTCTCCTTATCAAACCGCCCATCGACCTGGAAAACTTCTGTGGCAACAATCGCTTTGGCCAGTGATTGATCTGAAACCACAATGTTGTGCCCCTGAACCACATCATTGAGTACTTCGCCGGTGATCAGTGACTCTAATGCCTGTTGCTTCAGAAGATCTTCGCTGGCGAAACCTTCAGGAATCTTACCACCGAAGGCCTGTCGCAACCGATTGCGCTGCGCATTGTATTCTCGGTCAAATACATTTACTGGCACCTTGTTTCCGTTCACCTTGACGGCGTAGGCAGAACCTCCGCCGCCAAAATAGGAGTTAATCCCGAACAAAGCGAACGGCGCACAGATGAACACCAGCAGCACAAACTTGATAACTTTTGATTGTTTAATGCTTTCACGCAGATTGGATAACATGGTCAGTCACCAGAATCGGATTCAAATTTACCCGTAGTTTAGTCGAGGTATAGACGCTTTAGTCAAAAAAAAAGGCGCCTTGGGGCGCCTTTTTTCTTTTTTAATGGCGGAGCGGACGGGACTCGAACCCGCGACCCCCGGCGTGACAGGCCGGTATTCTAACCAACTGAACTACCGCTCCGCAAAGAGGACGCATTCTAGGGAAATATAATTTTTCCGTCAAGTAATTTTATTGATTTTTCCAAATTTAAGTTAAACTATTGCGTTATTTGTTAGCGCATAGAATCTTGTTCAAAAAATATTATGAAAACAGAACATCATAAAATCACAATCACCCAAAAAGCTGAGATTTCATCGACGTGGTTAATTCCCGAAAATTATCAGTCTGTTTTGATCATTGCTCATGGTGCAGGGCACGATATGGATTCTATTTTTATATCTCAATTGAGCGAAGGCATTGCCAAGCAAAATATTTTAACTGTTAAATTTAACTTCCCTTATATGGAGCAAGGGTTAAAAGCGCCAAATACCCCCCATGTTTTAGAAGAAACCTGGCAGCAAGTTATCAACACAGTGATAGAAAAAACCGGGGTTAACCGCAAACAGATATTCCTTTCAGGAAAAAGCATGGGAGGAAGGTATGCAACTATCTTGGCGTCAAAAGAAGACTTATATGCCGGCATTATTTTATTTGGCTACCCTTTGCACGCCCCAGGAAAACCGGAAAAACCACGGTTTAACCACTTAAAAGTCATCCATGAACCTATGCTGTTTTTTCAGGGGACACGTGATTCCTTATGTCAATTAGATACATTTAAACCTTTGCTTGAATTGCTGTCTCCTAAACCGACATTGCATATTATTGAAGGGGGAGATCATTCATTTAAGCTGCTTAAAAGAATCGACCGCACTGATCAGTCTGTTTTTGATGAAATTGTTCTGGCAAGTTCAGAATGGATCAGACAAATAGGCTGACACCGCCCCCTATTATCACTCCTTACAACCCCTTTATTTAGTCCAGGTATTTTCTTGTGGAAAACTTTACCCCGCTCTCTGCCTTACTCGGTGGCGCTCTAATTGGTCTTAGCGCAACCATCCTTTTATTATTTAATGGTCGCATGGCTGGAATTAGCGGCATTATGAACGGCCTGTTTAACTCACCAAAAGATGAGCGCAATTGGCGACTTACCTTTCTTTGCGGCCTTATTATTGGTGCCATTATTTTTCAGACCCTATCTCCTGACTTTTTTGCCCCACGACAGGGATACCCTTTATGGCTAGTGGCTGTCGGCGGTTTTTTAGTGGGCATAGGCACTCGCCTAGGCAACGGCTGTACTAGCGGTCACGGCATCTGTGGCATTGCCAGTCTGTCCATCCGCTCTATTTTTGCAACATTGACATTTATGGGCGCTGGCATGATCACTGTCTATATTATTAGGCATTTATTATGAACAAAATTTTTATAGCGCTTTTAAGCGGCATTATTTTTGGACTTGGGCTTTCCCTTTCCCAAATGACAAACCCCAACAAAGTGATTGATTTCTTGGATATTTTTGGAAACTGGGATCCAAGCCTGGCTTTTGTAATGATGGGCGCGCTGGCCGTAACGTTCATTTCATTTCGCTTTGTTCTAAAAAGGCCTGAGCCTATATTTGAAGAAGGCTTTCATCAGTCAAAACGTACAGACATTGATAAATCTCTGCTAATTGGCGCGGCAATATTTGGCGCCGGCTGGGCGATGAGCGGTTATTGCCCTGGACCTGCAGTGGCAAGCTTAGGTGCGGGGAACTTTGAAGCCTTAATTATGGTGCTCTCTATTTATACTGGTTTTTTTTCTCAGAAGTGGTTTAGCCGTAAAATTTTTAACGCCTAAGTCCTCTAATTATTATTTTGCATTGCCCCAGCATGGGGCATTTTCAGCGTAGCATTGGCGAAACGAACTTTTTTCATGGATAATAGAAGGTTTGCCGCTCCCGAATCACCTCAAAACAATGAAACAAAAGCTGGAAACTCTGCTTCAACATGCTGTTGAAAGCCTTAAATCTGAAGGCATTCTAGATCAGGAATCATCCCCTCAAATCAATATTGAGCGTGCAAAAGACACTCGCCATGGCGATTTTGCCAGCAATTTAGCGATGGTGCTGGCAAAGCAGGCAAAAACAAACCCTCGCCAATTGGCAGAAAAGATAATATCCCTGCTTCCCAGTGATTCAGCCGTTTCCAAGGTAGAAATTGCCGGCCCTGGGTTTATTAATTTTTTCATTAATGCTGATGTTCAGTTTCAAGTAATTAAGCAAATTCATGATGCTGGAAAAAGTTACGGCTTAAGCAATGCTGGAGCAGGAAAAAAGGTTCAGGTTGAATTCGTTTCCGCCAACCCAACAGGGCCTCTTCATGTCGGTCATGGCCGTGGTGCCGCCTATGGATCGGCCGTTGCGGATTTACTGCAGGCCGTCGGTTTTGAGGTTTCCAAAGAATATTATGTCAATGATGCCGGTCGGCAGATGG
>DOIU01000465.1 GCA_003511825.1 Gammaproteobacteria bacterium
GAGGGGCGCTGAACAAGGCCACGATTTGCCCGTCCGGCGAAGCCAACATCAAGGACGCGGTGTGATCCATGAGGTAGCCTTGGGGGTTATGCGGATTTTCCATGCGCTGATAAACCACACCCAGCTCCGTGGATAGGGTTGGCAAGGTCTTCGGATCGGGCGTCAGCCCAATAAAATCCGGATTAAAGAAAGCCATGTATTTCTTCAAATGCTCAGGCGTATCTCGCTGCGGATCCACACTGACAAAGGTGACCTTCAGCGGTGAAGCCGCGCTTTGAGCACTGAGGTTCTGGACCACCTTGTCCATCACCGTCATGGTGATCGGGCAGACATCCGGACAATGCGTATAACCAAAGAACAGCATATGCCAATCACCCTGAAAGCGATCACGACCAAACGGCGCACCGTCTTGATCCGTCATGGTCATATCAGGCAGTGATTTAAAACCGGCAGGAAGCAGGGTGGATGCCTGCAGTAATGGCTGCAATGCAGCGTTGTCAACGCCTTGAGGTTGCTTCAGAAGATACACTCCCAAACCACTGGATAGGGCCACGATGGCGGTCAAAAACACCAGGGTTGGTTTATTCATCTCAAGCAGATTCTCGCAAAAATCGTCAGGCGCGTAATCATCGCCATTCTGGGAAGATTTGTAAACAGGTATACTGCGCCTCCCAACGAGGACGACAAACAGACCACAATGACGCTTGATCACTGGCCACAAACCACCCGTCTAACGCTTGAATCCGCAATTCGGGAAGGCGCCAACTACCTTGACCAGCATGAACTGACCTATGGCCACGGGACGGATAACAGCCTGGACGAAGCCGCGTGGCTGGTTCTGGAGGCCATGGGTTTATCACCGTTGGACGCACCAGACTACACGCGCGAACTGAGCCTCTCTGACAAGACCCGTGCGCGCGACTATTTACAGCAACGCGCCATGAATAAGACACCGGCGGCGTATATTACCGGGCGCACATGGTTCGCGGGTTTGGAGTTTTATGCCGATGCACGCGCACTGGTGCCACGTTCACCCTTAGCCGAACCGATTGCTCAGGGTTTTTGCGACGTGCTCGATCCCACTGCGGTGACACGGGTACTGGACTTGTGCACCGGCGGTGGCTGCATTGCCATTGCCAGCGCCTATGCATTTGCCGACGCTGACGTAGACGCCGCGGATATCTCGGCCGATGCCCTGGCATTGGCGCACAAAAACCGCGAACTGCATGGGCTTGAAGCACGGGTCCAGCTGATCCAGAGCGATCTGTTCGACGCGCTAGACAGCGATACGCCTTACGACATGATATTGAGTAACCCGCCCTACGTTGATGCTGAGGACATGGCGGCGTTGAGTCCAGAATTTGCCGCTGAGCCTGAGTTGGGTTTGACGGCAGGGGACGATGGTCTGAGTATTGTCCGCCGCATTCTCGCCGAGGCCGCCGATTACCTGAGCCCCGCAGGCGTGTTGGTATGTGAAGTGGGCAATAGCGCGCCCGCCTTAGCGCGCGCTTTTCCGCAGCTGCCATTCCAGTGGTTAGACTTTGCCCACGGAGGCGAGGGCATCTTTCTCTTGAGCCGCGACGATCTGCAACGCAGCTATTAGGGTTGCAGCACCGACTTACCCTCTAGGCGTCACGCTCAACCCTGACATCCGTCGCAGTCAATTGGCGATCTGTACGCGCAATCAACGGTAAAAAGTGATCGACCCGCGTCTCTGGTAAAGGGACTTCCGTCGGCAACTCGCCAGGAAAGGCGCGCGTGCGCAAGGGCGTTCGCATCGGACCCGGGTTAATACGGTGCACAGCGACGCGCGGATACCCGTCAGCGTTCAGGCGATTCTCGGTTTCATCCGCAAGAATGGTCGCAAAGCTTCTGATGGCCGCCTTACTGACGCCGTACGCCCCCCAATAGGCGGTGTCGTGATCATCGAGCGTAAAAACGACGCTACCGGCGTCACTCGCCTCTAGCAGCGGCAACATGGCTTGGGTGAGCAGCACCGGACCGTGCAGATTGGTCGCCATCGCTTTGGTCCAATGACTCATATCATAGCTACTGAGTGGCATCGGCGTACCCAAGGCCGCCGCACAGTGAACCAGGGCATGCAATTGGCCAAACTCTTCTTCAATCATCGTGGCAAGTGCGGCGTAATCCTTAGGCGCTGCCCCCTCCAAATCCAGCGGAATGATACCGGTCTGTGGGGCGCCGGCCTCCTCAAGCTCATCATAGAGCCGCTCAAGATGGGGCATGGAGCGGCCCAATAAGACCACGGTGGCGCCGCGCTGGGCGCACGCCAGCGACAAGGCGCGACCAAGCCCCCCATAGGCGCCAGTAATAAGGACGACACGTTGGTCAAGACGGGGTTCGGTGGGGGCGGTATCAGCAGACACGGAATATCCTGAATAGGTGTAAGGTTACTGCGCGAGTGTAGCGGGTTGCTGCACCGCTGTCATCGGCATCCGATACCACGCCGGTCACGAGGCGAGCAGCGCTTCCAACCCCGGATAACTGTGCGCGTGCAACGTATACTTAGCCACACTGTCACCCCAAGGTTCAGCCTGACGCAGTCGATGGATCAAGGCGTCAACATCCACCACTCGGCTGGCGCCAATTTCGTGGATACCCGCCTGCATGAGAGAATCCGGTACGCAGCCCGCTGTGGGGCCGATTAGCGCAACATGCGCGGCAGGTGACACGCGTGCCAGCAGATCGGGCAAGGTATCATTCAGCAAGGTTGATGCGGTGCATAGGACTTCATCACCTTGCGACAACACCGAGGGGTCCAGCGTCACATCGCCAGGTATCTCATCTGACAGATACGCCGGATCGGATTCCAGCACGGTGAACTTCTGACCACGTTGCTGAAACCGACTGACCAGCGGCGGAAAATACCCCACCATCACAATGTGCTCAGCGGGACGCTTATTGATTGCCCTTGGTGACTGCGAGAACAAGCCCGCGCGCGCGAACACATGCTGGGAAATCGCATTGATCGCCGCCATGCCCAAGGTGCGCTCAACAGCGTCTGATGAGACATACCAGCGGGCCACATCCGCCACGGGCAGGCCGACCGCTCGCTGCGCCACGCTGGCTGTGTGTTGTGGCTGCTGCCGATTGTGTGACAGCTGGCTGTAGAAAAAGCCGCAACTGCGATCTTCTAACAGCAGCACGCCGAATTTCTTGAATTTCTCCGGCAGGGGCGTTCGCTCGTGTAATTCGGGGACTTCACAATGCGCCGCTGCGGGCAAGGTGAGTGCGCACGCGATGCGTTCAATATCCGCGAGCAGTCGCGTTTTCAAAGCTTGAGGCATTACAGTCGTCTGTCCAAGTGTTAAAATTTTGGCGAAAAAGAGGCGGAAGTGTGATGGTTTACCAAAGTTTTCAATCCACAGAAACGCGTTCCGTGTAGAATACAGCATCTGAAGTGCATGAAGCACATCTCGTAGGCTGTTGAATAATATTATTATTAGGCAGCGTTGTATGTGCTGACACGCAGTCACGCCACCGAAAGAGCCTGACCTTACCACATTGATGCCTGTGCGAAGGGTGTGTTTACGCCCTCACGCGATTACAATAGGCCTGCGGACGCGACTGGTATGATCCGCGCCGCAACCTAACGACAAGAAGAGTTATGATGAATCCAAACGCCGTGCTGAGTCTCGTGCTGCCATTTTTTATTTGCGCCACCCTGATTATGGTCCTGCGCAAACATGCCGGCAGCATTGGGCTCTTGGATCGCCCCTGCCAACGCAAGCAACATAAGGGACTGGTGCCCTTGGTCGGTGGCATCGCTATCTGGACCGCTTTCGCTATTTCCACACTGTTAATGTTTTTCGACTGGTCAACCCTTGCCATGGTGAGCATAGGCTTACTCGTGATGGCGCTGGGCGTGCTTGATGATGTGCACGAACTGGGCACGCGCAAGCGGTTTTTGGTCCAGATTTTGGCCGGCGTGGCCATGGTCTACCTGGGCCAACTGCAAATTAACCAGCTCGGCAATGCATTCGGCGGCGGTATAGTCCAATTTTCTGGCGCCTTCGCCATTTTGTTCACGATTTTCAGTACGGTCGGCGTGATCAACGCCCTGAATATGATCGACGGGATGGACGGGCTCGCAGGCAGCATAGCCAGCATCAGTTTTCTCGCTCTCGCCGCCGTGGCTTATGCCGGAGGCGATATGGTCTCCGCTCAGATTTTGCTCACCATTGTTGGTTCACTGGCGGCTTTTCTGTTGTTCAATCTCCGAGTGGCAGGGCATGCAGCACGCATCTTTATGGGCGATGCCGGCAGCATGTTTCTCGGCTTTCTCCTTGCGTGGTTCTTTGTCGCATTGTCACAGGGCGAGTCCCCCGTGCTATCCGCTGTCAGCGCCGGCTGGATTTTTGGCTTACCCTTGCTCGATATCAGCGTCGTCATGGTGCGTCGAGTCATGGCGGGTCGCTCACCGTTTGCCGCAGGTCGTGATCATCTGCATCACTTACTTTTGGATCGCGGTCTCAGCGTGAATTCGACACTGGCTATCATCGTCGCTGCACACGCCATGTTTGTTGTCATCGGCCTGATCGGCAACCACAATCGGGCACTGGAACCCGGTCTGTTCTGGCTCTTTATCGGTTTAGTGGTCGCCCACCTGCTGTTGAGTAATCACTACACGTCCATCGGCACGGACGCCCGGCGGCAAGCCGCTCGGCCAAACCCTCGCGTGCCGGAAGACTGTACACATCTGTCGCACGCGCAACCTTCGCACAAATCTAAACGGATATAAGAGGCGGTGCGCATCGAGACGATGCCAGTGCGGCCACTGGCGCGGCTCGAGGCTGCGCCCAGCTACCATGCTTTCTGCTTGACCGTTGCAGCAAGTCTGCGCGTGCGGTTGTGCCAATGAAGTTACAGCAGAAGCTCTATCACTACGGATACGCCGCCTTCACGCTGAAACCGTCTCAGATTTACTGGTATGCGCTGCGTCGCGGTTTGAAGGACCGCAAGCGCTACGATTTTACCGTTGCCCAACCGCTGCACGCGGATGTTGGCTCTTGCGAGTTTTTGGCTTACACCATGGGCGCAAGTCAGCCACAGCACTTTCGATTCCTCAATCGAGAACGCGCTTATGACCTCGACCAGATGGACTGGTCAGCCGACGAAATGCCGCGGCTCTGGCGCTACAACTTGCACTACTTTGACTACTTACAGGACACCGCACTTAGCGACGACGATAAACGGCAATTGATGACCGATTGGGTTCGTCAAAACCCCGTCGGCAGTGTCACGGCGTGGGAGCCTTACACGCTGTCGTTGCGGGTGGTCAACTGGATAAAGTTCTTGCTCACGCAAGATGACGCAGCCATCACCCCTGATATCTTGGGCAGCCTCTCGCAGCAAGTGGACTGGCTGACGAAGAACCTCGAGTGGCATATCCTCGCCAATCACCTGTTTAAAAATCTCAAAGCCTTGGTTTTTGCAGGCTGTTGCCTGGATGGAGAAGCCGCAAAATCCTGGTGGGCGAGCGCCGAAAAACACACGCTAAAGCAGCTCGATGAGCAGACCCTGAGCGACGGCGGTCACTACGAACGCAGCCCTATGTATCATTGCTTGTTTCTGGAAGATTTGCTCGACATGCTGCAGCTTGTGCAACGGCGGTCACCTGATTCGGTATTCGCCAAGCGACTGCGCGAACGGGCTACAGCCGCCGCTCTGTTTCTGCGTGACATCACTTTACCCGGTGGCAACATCCCATTGTTTAACGACGCGGCTTTCGGCATTGCGCCTGCACCTCGAGTCTTGATGGATTACGCCAATCGTGTCTTGAACGATGATCTGGATGACACGCGCCACCATCCCGAGCACCAAGCGTTTTTGGACTCCGGCTACTTTGTGTTGGGCGATGGCGCCGATCGCATGGTGATAGATTGCGGCGAAACCGGCCCTCGGTATCAACCGGGGCATACGCATTGCGACACATTGAGTTTCGAACTCACCGTAGCTGGTGCACCGCTGATCGTCAACAGTGGCACTTACGATTACGAACCCGGGCCACGCCGCACCTTTGATCGCTCAACCCAGGCGCACAACACCGTTCGGATAGACCAGCAAGAGCAATCTGAAGTCTGGGGCTTGTTTCGCGTCGCGAGACGTGCACGGCCCGTGACCGCCCGTCTCGAGACCACCCGTGACGGCACCATTGCATTCTTGGGCGCACACGACGGCTATCAGCGCCTGTCCTCTGCCGTCAGCCACCAACGCGCGGTTACCTGCTCGCCCGGCAAGAGTTGGCGCGTGCTCGATACCTTGAATGGCGCAGGGAAGCACACATTGGAGAGCTTTATCCATCTGCACCCGGATGTTCATCTCACTACGCACGACCAACGCTTGATCCTAACAGCCCCTGACGGCCACACTCTGGCCGAGATCACAGTAATCGGTGAGGTCGAAGTGGTTGTCAGCGAGTCGGTGTATCACCCCGAGTTCGGCGTTGAGTTGCCGAACACCGAGATCTGTCTGCGCATGCAGACGTCATTGCCCGTGTCGTTCGGCTACGAAATCCGAGTTGCGGGGACAAACTAGCACTATGCATATTCTATTTCTCTCACACTACTTTCCTCCCGAGGTGAATGCCCCGGCGTCGCGGACGTTTGAACACTGCCGCCAGTGGGTGAAACTCGGTCATCGCGTGACCGTGATCACCTGCGCTCCGAATCATCCGCGCGGGCAGGTGTATCCCGGGTATCGCAACCGGCTGTGCGCGCGCGAAACCATCGACGGCGTTGAAGTCATTCGCCTGTGGACCTACATCACGCCCAACGAGGGGTTTATCAAGCGGACACTGGCCTATATTTCCTATATGGTTGCTGCCACCTTCTTTATCCCGTTTATGCCCAAGGCCGATGTCGTGGTCACAACATCACCGCAGTTTTTCAATGGGCTCGCCGGCTATTTAGTCAGTCGACTGAAGCGCAGGCCCTGGGTATTGGAAATTCGCGATCTTTGGCCGGAGTCTATCTTGGCGGTCGGCGCCATTCGCAATCGCACCATTATCCGCGTCCTCGAGTGGCTGGAAATGTTTGCCTATCGGCGTTGCGATCACCTGGTACCCGTGACCGACGCCTTTCGCGACTACATGCTGAAAAAGGGTATCCCGGATGACAAAATCACCGTCGTTAAAAACGGTGTTGATCTGGCCTTTTATGATGCAATGGGTGAAACCACGGAGCACGCCGATTTGCCGGCGTCATTGGCCGCATTGGACGGGAAGTTCGTCGCCGCCTATGTGGGTACGCACGGTATGGCACATCACCTCGAGACCGTGCTTGAAGCTGCCGAGACACTGCGAGAACATCCCAACATTGTCTTTCTGTTGGTCGGTGAAGGCTCCGAGGCGGCGAAACTGCGCGACCTGCGCGATGCGCGTCAGCTCGACAATGTTGTCATGACCGGGCAGTTGGACAAAGCCCATATGCCGGCAGTGTGGCAATTGTCCGATCTCAGTCTGGTGTTGTTGCGCAAGCTGGATCTGTTCAAAACCGTCATCCCCTCAAAAATCTTTGAGAGCATGGCAATGAAGAAACCCATCATCATTGGCGTGCAGGGAGAAAGCCAAGCCATTGTCGAAGCCGCCAAAGCTGGCGTGGCTATTGAACCCGAAAACGCTGCGCAACTCGCTGAAACCGTCTTGGCGTTGGCCAACGACACCGACCGCTACCACACATTAGCCAGCAACGGGCGTAGCTACGTGAGCGAACACTTTAATCGCGAACGATTAGCGGCGCGCCTGCTGTCTGTACTACAAGCCGTAGCATACCCTAAAAACCCCCGTCATCTCGATAGAACCTATAGCGAATAAAAACACGTGGACAAAAAGCTCATTTATTTAGTGGCCGGTGCCCGACCAAATTTCATGAAAATCGCACCCATCGTGCGAGAACACAATGCACGCAAAGCCGACTTCGATTACCGTATCGTGCACACGGGGCAACACTATGATCAGGGGATGAGCGGCGTCTT
>DOIU01000210.1 GCA_003511825.1 Gammaproteobacteria bacterium
CTACGCGGCCATTTACTTGTTTTCGGTGTTTTTTATCATTCCAGGCATCTTGATTGGCGTCAGCCAACTGATGGGTTGGTAACGCGCATTCACCCTGAGATAACGTTATGAATACAGCATCAAGTCGTAAGCAAGAACTGCAGGATAAGATCACCGATCTGGAAGTGTCTCTCGCAGCCCTGAAATCGGAACTGGACAAAGAAGAAGAAAAAGAGCAACACGCCGCCATCGACAATCTGGAAGACTATCTCTCGCAGATTGATAACAAGTACGAAAATCTGCGCAGCTTCTGGCACATTGTCGCCGACGAGTTTCGCGGTCTGTTCAATGACCGGGAGAACAAGCCATGAAACCTGTAGCGATCGCCATCGTCTCCACGCTGGCACTCGGCATCACCGCCATCAACACAAGCCTGGCAGGCGAGGAACAAGCCGTCGCCCTCGCCGACGTGCCTGAAAAACTCCTGCAAGCCGCCGGCGCTTTACTCCCCAACGCCACGTTTAAAACAGCCAACACTGAAAAAGAAAGCGATGGCAGCATCGTCTACGAAATACAAGGGTTGCTTGAAGACGGCCGCAAGGTTGAGGTCGACCTCTTTAAAGACGGCAAAGTCCAGGAATTTGAAGTCGAGTTCTCCAAAGACTTGGTACCGGGCGCTGTGCTGAAAGCACTAGACACTAAAATGCCTGGCTTTACCCCCGAGTACATCGAGGCCAGCCACAGCCCGAGCAAAAAAGTCGTGCAATACGAGTTTGTCGGTAAGCTCGCTGATCAGACGCTGGACCTTGATGTCTCCGCCGATGGACGTCGGGTTGAAGTGGCCGATCAGTAGCTAGGCACAAGTCGCATGAGCCACACACTCAATCGATCCTACGTCTCCCACCCCTCTAAGAACCTGGTCAAGTGCCCAAAAAACACAAGGCTGAAAAAGCAGGACTTTCTTAAGGAAATGGCTTATAGTCGACAGGTTGCTCTCAATCGCCTTTACGCTAGGATACCAACATTCGCATGTTCCGTCGCTGTTTAGCCTATCTCATCATCACGCTGATCTCGCTGCAGTCTGTTGTCGCGATGGCGGACATGCATGGGCTCCAGAGCACCCTCGATACCCGCGAAATTCACCTATACGAGCACACACACCACGCTGACAACAGTGACGTTGCGCAACCGTCAGACTGCAACCATTGCTGTCATTGCCATGCGATCGGACACTATTTGATCCAAACGCAAGGACTCGCCTTTGCGTCACGGCACGCTACGCTGACGTTAGCGAGCAATTACTTCAGCTACCGTTCCCACAACGCAAGTCCAGACACACCCCCTCCTATTCTCTAGTCCTCACGACCGGCACTGCCATAGATAGCCAGCCAACGCTGGCTGTAGACTCATTTGCTGAGAGATATCACTGTGAAGAAACACTTGGTTTCTGCACTGGTGGGGACGTGCTTTGCCTTCCCGCTGTGTGCAGCGACGTTGCCCCTGGGTGACGTTAATACAGAGGCGCTTACGCTGGATCGCGCAATCGCCATGACCCTGCAGAAAAACCCCGACCTGCATCAGTATGCATTTGTGCGCGAGCAACTACTGGGCGATCGCTATGCCAGTGCACGCGACCCGGCGTATAGGCTCGGCATCGAGATCGGCAATCTGGCGATCAGCGGTGACGATGCGCCGTTTGAGCGGCTGGAAACTACCGTGGCGCTGTCTTCGGTGATCGAGCTGGGCGGCAAACGCGCAGCGCGAATGGATCTGAGTAATCGCACACTCGATCTGGCCACCTTGCACAACCAAATCAAAACACTTGATATCCTGGGCGAGGTAAGCATTGCGTATATCCAAGCCCTGGCCACGCAAGCTGCAATCGAATTAACGCAAGAAGCGCTCACTCTGCGCCAGGCGATACTGACGACCGTCCGCGAACGAGCACAACGGGGCGCTGCATCCGACATTGAAGTCCTGCGCGCTGACGCCGCCAGAACCCGCAGCCGCATCTCACTCAACAAGCTACAACATCGCTTCGCACGCGAACAGATCACCCTAGCACGGCATTGGGGAGACACCCAGTTCGCCTACGCCCACCTGCAAGGCGATTTGTTTGATTTTGGGCCGGCGGACAGCTTCGCGTCACTCTCCGCTCGCGCCAAGCAGTCACCCGCGATAACCGCGCTGGCCAGCGACGCTCGCCTCAAGGACGCGGCAATCCGTCTTGCCGAAACTCAGAATCGCACTGACATCGACTGGCAACTCGGTCTCAGTCGCTATGAGGATTCCGACGACTTTGGCCTCACGATCAGCCTCGAGGCTCCTTTGGGCACAGCGCAACGCAACCGCGGTCAATTACAAGCCGCACGTGCTTCTCGCAATGCACTGACACAACAGCAGCACGCCAACCAGCTCGCACTGCACGCGCAACTGTTTGCCGCCTACTCACAACGTGCACAGGCGATTGAGGCCGTTGAGGCCTTGCGTACCCGTGTCATCCCCAGCATGGAACACGCCTTGAAGCTGACACGAACAGCGTATGAACAGGGGCGCCTGCAATACCAAGACTGGCTGATCGCACAGGAAGAACTCGTGCAGGTAAAGGCGCAACTCATCGACAACGCCAAAACCGCGCTGATCAGCCAGACCCTCATCGAACAACTCACCGCCGAGCCTTTATCGCTAACTGACCAAGCTCGCTGAGCACGTCAAGACACAGGATATTTCACATGAACAATCAGCACCGAACACTCCTTTTCAGCCTAGTCGCGCTCGCCGGTATCGTGGGAACCGCGACCACGACTGCTCAAACATCGAGACCTGCGCTCCTGCTATTGGCCGCAGCGGACAAACACGACCATGACGAAGCAGGCC
>DOIU01000310.1:0-1693 GCA_003511825.1 Gammaproteobacteria bacterium
GGCCTCCCCTGGTCTCGAGCGACACTGACCACCAGCGACAATAAACAAGTGTTGATATTCGCGGGTGGGTACGACGCGGATCAAGACAATAAGCACACACGTAGCTCCGACGACAAAGGTAATGCGGTGTATATTGTTGATGCTGAAACCGGTCACTTAATGTGGTCTGCATCCAACGGTGGGTCAGGTCAGATTGCGTCAGGGATGCAGTATGCTATTCCATCGGATCTGGCAGTCATCGACGCTGATGCCGACGGCTCAGCAGATCGACTCTACTTCGGCGATATGGGGGGACAGATTTGGCGAATTGACATTGACGCCTCGTCGTTATCGACAACCTCGGGTGCGACCATCAGCCGCTTGGCAGATTTTAATGACGGTTCCGTGAGCGGCAATCGGAAGTTCTTTTACCCGCCGGCTGTAGCGCTGATGCAAGAAAAAGGGCAGTCGTACATCGCGATTGCGATTGGCAGTGGCAATCGCGCACATCCCCTGGACTTGTCCGTTGACAACCGTATGCACATGTTGCGCGATGAGCATGTCGACGCGGGCCCGCCCAGCGCGTCAATCACGACGGTTGGCAGCACAGATTTGTACAATGCCACTGACAATCTCCTGGGTGGCGATGGTACCGATGCGCAACAGGCGTCTGCACAACTGCAGCTTGAATCTAAGCAGGGTTGGTATATCCGATTACCGACAGGTCGCAAGGCGTTGTCAGAGCCCGTTGTCTTTGAGCGAGAGCTGATTTTTACAACCTATCAACCACTGTCAGGGTCAGTGGACGCATGTACTTCCCCGAGTGCATCAACGCACTATATGAGAATGCGCTTGAGTGATGCCGTGCCGGTCGCAAACTTGGCCGGGGGGGCGGATACGGATCCGCTCACAAAAAACGACCGTGAGTACGACTTCCAGACCACGGGTATTCCGAGCAGGCCGACGCTGGTCTTTCCGCAGGCGACTGACCACGTGGAGGTCTATGTGGGTCGAGACATGGTGGATAATTTTAGTCAGAACGTCAAACGTATCTACTGGCAAGTGGATCACTAGACCCTTTCCCATTCTCTGCGTTGCCCGCTTCCTGCGGGCACGCAATTTGCTGTCCGCGTAAAAGGCTGTACCGAACACCTTTACTCATTCGCCGTAGTACCGACGGACACAATCACACGATGATAACACCCAAGACATGTTGTGCAGCCATCCGGCACAAATGGCTTTTTGCAGTTGTATTTTGTGCAGGTCTTTTTAATCACACGCTCGCCGATGACATTGAGGTTTACGGCTCCAACTACGGTGTCACCAACAAGCCAAACGTGCTGTTCATTATCGATAGCTCTGACAGTATGGAGTATGACACCAACGGTGAGTCTGCCAGCGGAGATGATCGCAAAGTTGCGATACTACGCCGCGTGTTTGCGGATGTATTGAGTCAGAGTCTAGGCAAGATCAACGTGGGTGTCACGTTTTTCAATAGCCGCACATCTGGCATCAAGTGGCCCGTCAGTGATATTACGCTTGAGGCCAATGCGATTGATCCAGATATTCCTGCAGGGGTCAAGGTTGAAGATGTGTTGGTGTCACTGGTGAATCACTACGGCACCTGGGACGCGACCAATCCATTGGGTGGTTTGAGTGAAGCCATGCGTTATTTTCGCGGCGAACCTGTTTGGTACAACAACTGGACCTGGCC
>DOIU01000310.1:2106-3178 GCA_003511825.1 Gammaproteobacteria bacterium
CGCTACAGTTATGCGCCCCTTGATGCTTTCGTCCCCGGCGGTGATGGCCCCGATCCGAAAACCAACACGTGTGACGATTATTCACCGTTTGATGCGTCTGGCCCAAATTACTGCGAAGGGCGGACATTAGTGTCAGACAATCCGAGCACGGCATGCACCTTCATTGCGGGAAGAACGTACACCTATACGTATTGTCCAGGCGGGTACAGTTGTGTCGAGCCTTTGGGTCAAGGCGAATGCGGACGCTGGGATTGTCCGGGAGGTGTTCAGGAGGCAACGGCAACCAGCAGTGACCGATTGCAGTGTGACTACTACGTTGGCAGTTGGGTCGTGCCCGATTATGTGTCTCCGATCAGCGCGCCGTGCCAAGGAAATTTCATTATCTTACTCTCTGACGGCATGCCGTCGGTGAACGATACGCCATGGGCGGCACTGGATACGTTAGGGCTGTCGAACGTCAGTGCGTGCGAAGAC
This sequence comes from Gammaproteobacteria bacterium, assembly GCA_003511825.1. GTDB lineage: Bacteria > Pseudomonadota > Gammaproteobacteria > Granulosicoccales > Granulosicoccaceae > UBA7957. The sequence goes on from DOIU01000310.1 coordinate 2,581, forward strand.
ATCAGTGGCAGCGTCTTTGGTGACGTGAGTAAAACGGCAGGTAACTGTTCGGGTGAGGTCGTTCGCATGCTGTATGAGACTGATCAGATTCCCGGTATGCGCCCTTCAAACGTCGTGACTTATACGGTGGGTTTTGGGCTCGTGGGTGCAGATGCCGTCCAAGGACGTGCTTTTCTGCAATACCTGGCTGATCAGGGTGGCGGTGAGTTTTTCCAGGCGGATGATTACGCGACCTTGTCTGAGTCTTTACAAAGCATCATCAGCGCTATTACGGGCGAGGCAGATGAGTTTACCGGGCTGGGCATTGACGTGCGTCGCACGTCGTTTTCCAGTGATAACCGCGCGTTTGTCAATCTGTTCACCCCGAGTGAAAAGCAAGTCTGGGATGGCAACTTAAAAGGCTATTTTATCGAAGAGTCGGGGCTTAAGGACGTTGATGGTCGGCCTGTGCTCGATAGCGATGGCAAATTCAAACCGGATGCACGCAGCTTTTGGTCAAGCGAGGCTGACGGCGGTCTTGTCGCGCGAGGTGGGTTTTCAGAAGGTCTGGAGGCCGGAGGGCGGACGCTGTACACCTATACCGGTGCGGATGAACCGG
>DOIU01000302.1:0-166 GCA_003511825.1 Gammaproteobacteria bacterium
GCCTCGGCCGGGCACTCAGGCTCGCACAAGGCGCAATCAATGCACTCATCGGGATCAATCACCAAGAAATTGGGGCCTTCGTGAAAACAATCTACCGGGCACACTTCTACACAATCGGTGTACTTGCACAAAATGCAATTATCCAAGACGACAAATGCCATAAAAC
>DOIU01000302.1:475-3965 GCA_003511825.1 Gammaproteobacteria bacterium
AAGACGACAAATGCCATAAAACCTTCATTGAACAGCGCGTAAACTGATCCTTAGCATGGCAGAAAAGCGGATCGATGAACAACCCCATCAATGCCACAGTTTTGGGCACGCAGCGCACTCTACTGAGTCATGATTTTCACGCTTTCGCGATGGGTGAGAAGCACAGCTTGCCGTTGACCTTGCTGCGGCGCGTTTGCGGACGTAAAACTGCGGCCAAAACAAAGATTTACTAGTAATGAATGATAATAATTGCCCGCATAATTATGTGGTTAAGGTGTAATTGAGGCTCGCCGATATAGCGGATATGGTTAATCGGCCAACGAAAACCCCGCACACACGTCAACTTCGAGGAATCAGTATGAAATCCATCAAGAAAGCGGTTTTTCCCGTCGCCGGGATGGGAACCCGTTTTTTACCCGCGACCAAGGCGAATCCCAAGGAGATGCTGCCCGTCGTCGACAAGCCTTTAATCCAGTATGCCGCCGAAGAAGCGGTCGCTGCGGGGGTGGACACTCTGATCTTCGTCACGGGCCGCAACAAGCGATCCATTGAAGATCATTTTGATAAAGCCTACGAGCTAGAGCGTGAGCTGGAGCTCAAAGATAAGCACGCACTGCTGGAGATGGTCCGCAGCATCCTGCCGCCGCACGTGGACTGTGTGTTTATTCGTCAGGCGGAGGCTCTCGGACTGGGGCATGCTGTGTTGTGTGCAAAACCCATCGTGGGTGACGAACCGTTTGCGGTAATCCTGGCTGATGATTTAATCAACTTCTCCAAGCAATCTTGCCTCTCGCAGATGGTTGATGTGCATAACCATCAGCACTGCTCGGTCCTGGGGTCCATGACGGTCTCTGATGAAGAATTATCATCGTATGGTGTCGTCGGCGGTAAGCAGGTGGACCAAGGCTTGATCGAAGTGGAGGAAATGGTCGAAAAACCCGCTCTGAGCGATGCCCCCAGTAATATTGCAGTCGTCGGTCGTTATATTCTGACACCGCGTATCCTGTCCATCCTGGAGACCACAGGCCGAGGCGCAGGTGGTGAAATTCATTTAACGGACGCGATTTCCTCGCTGCTGAGTGAGCAACGCGTGGTTGCCTACAACTTTGAAGGCAAGCGCTTCGATTGCGGTAGCAAGCTCGGATATTTGCAAGCACAGGTCGAGTTTGCCCTGCATCATGACCAAGTGGGTGATGCCTTCCGCGACTATCTCAAATCCCTCGATATCTAACGCTCGGCCCGCCGAAGCCTCCCCAAACTTGGGCGAGGCTTCGGGGCCATCTCCCGCTGTCACAACACTGTATCAACTTCTTCACACTCGCAGAACGACACTTGCATCAGCTCGTGGGCTTGATACCCTCTGAGGGTCAACGCTTTACACTGAGAAACCGATCATGTCGTGCGTGCCCCTCCTTCAACTCGGGTTGCCTAAACACCCGGGTGTGGTGAGCAAACGCTTACCACTGAGCCACTAACGCGCCCGCCATCACGGGATGTCCATCATGAAAACGTACCTAAAAACGTACAGCCCCATCAAACTAAAAACCGTGTTTGCCACAGTGGCGCTTTGCCTTGGCGCCTATGCCTGTGCCACGTCGCCGACCGGTATTATGCAACTCAAGCTGTTCCCGGATGAGCAGATGAATCAAATGGGCATTGCTGCGTACTCGGAAATGAAAAAGCAAACCCCGGTCACGCAGGATGGCAAGACCTCGCGCTATGTCAATTGCATTGCTGACGCGATTATTGCGGTTTTGCCGGAGAAGGCCGAGTGGGAAGTCAACGTCTTTGCCGACGATCAGGTCAATGCCTTTGCTTTGCCTGGACGTAAGATTGGGGTCTACACGGGGTTGCTCAAAGTTGCTAACAACCAGAGCCAGTTGGCCGCGGTGATGGGGCACGAAGTCGCCCATGTCTTGGCGGATCATGGGAATGCGCGTGTGTCGGCGAATTATGCCGCTCAAGCGGGCGTCACGATCGCAACCATCATCGGCATGGCCTCCACCAATGACCCCCAAGAACGCCAGCTGTTGGGCCTGCTTGGCGTAGGCGTGCAAGTTGGCGCATTGCTGCCTTACGGACGCGCGCAAGAGAGCGAAGCCGATATCATTGGCCTGGAGTTGATGGCCAAGGCGGGCTTTGACCCACGCCAAAGTGTCATCTTATGGCAAAACATGGCCAAGGCGGGTGGCTCAAGTTCGCCGGAATTTTTGTCTACGCATCCGTCAAGCAACACGCGTATCAAAAATCTCTCGGCGCGGATGAACAAGGCGGTGGCTTGGCAACAACAAGCCCACGCCAATGGCCGCAAGCCACAGTGCAGGCGTTAGCCCCATGACCTTGTCCTCCCAAGCATCACGTCCGTGTGTCGGCGTATTGGCCTGCCACAAAATGGTCGAACCCCATTGGTCTTGTACCGTGGCCGAAAAATACCTGCATGCCTTAGACAAGGTGGCCAATGTCTCACCGGTATTGCTGCCGGCTATGCCTGATGTACTGCGTGCAGAGGCGCTTCTGAATACACTCGATGGCTTGCTACTGCCCGGCAGTGTCAGCAATATCGAGCCCAAACACTATCAACAAGCCCCCGAGCCGGACACAGAGCCGCGCGACCCAGGGCGTGATGAAGCGGCTATTGCCTTAATCCTAGCGGCGATCAAACAACGCAAGCCCGTGCTCGGCATATGCCGTGGCTGCCAGGAAATCAATGTCGCCCTGGGGGGCAGTCTCTACCAACGCGTTGCCGAGCAGCCGGAGTTAATGAACCATCGCGAGCCGCAGAATCAGCCGATGGATGTTCAATTCGACCTGGCACACGATGTCAGACTCAACACCGAAGGGTTGCTGTACGCGCATGCTGGTGAGAGTACGGTACGTGTTAACTCACTGCACGGGCAAGGTATTCGGCACTTAGCGGAGGGCTTGGTCGCAGAAGCATGGGCACCGGATGGACTTGTGGAAGCGTTTCGGCATGAAGATGAAGCAAATTGGGTATTGGGCGTGCAGTGGCATCCCGAATGGCAAACAACAACAATCCCGTTTTATGGGATGATTTTTCGTGCATTTGGCGACGCTTGTCAGCGGGTCATAACATCGTCTTAGTTCAGCAACGGTAGCGCCTGCGCATGCAGCTCAGGGGTAGCCGCTGCAATGACTTGCGCGCCACTGCCCAAGCGCAGCGGCTGTCCTTGCCAGTCTGAAATCACCCCACCTGCACCTTCTATGACCGCCACCAAGGCCATGTAATCGTAGGGTTTCAAGTCGGATTCCACCACGATATCCGCATGACCCGAAGCCAGCAATGCATAGTTGTAACAATCGCCGCCGTAACGGCGAACATGACAACGCTGCCTGAGGGCATCAATACGCGGCCATTCATCGGCATTGAACATCTCGGGTGTGGTCGCAAGGATACGCGCGTCATCGAGACGTTGGCATTGGCTCACCACAGAGGCGACGCCGTTCCGTTCTGTCGCGCTCACAGATGAGC
>DOIU01000146.1:0-3976 GCA_003511825.1 Gammaproteobacteria bacterium
CACCTTATCCAACGCGCAAAGTGCCATTACCTTACAACGCTTGCCGTCCACCAGCCCCGCTCATGCCAGCCTGCGTTATGCGGATAAACTTGCGGCTTGGCGGGTGATTGCTGCGTAGAGGAGGTCGCTGATCATTGCGAGCCAAGGCCGCGTATCGCGGTTTGTCGGCAAAGCCCGCGCATGCGAATGATTTTGATTCAGCAAATCATCCTTGATACTATCCCCAACGATCACCCATCTTCACGCTAGTCTAGGCCCCGACGCCATGCCTGCACAGGCATCTTGTAGCGACCCAGTGACTTGTTGCGGCGCAGACCGCAGCAGGATTGCAACGGCAGCCATCGGGCATTGACCCACCATTCAGATCATCCCTAGCCACGACACCCCAGTCACCATCGCTGGCGGGGCGCGAGAGGTTTGTGTGTGGGCCATTCATCATGACATCCCCATCGCTTACCCGGAGACTTTTTCATGCGAATACCGATGTTTCAACAACGACCCGTCTCAAGCGCTGTACTGGCGGCGCTGCTGAGTGGGTCTGTTTCAGGCATTGCGCTGGCGGCTGACGCCTCGGATGCTGAGCAGTCCGCTGCCGATGATCGTGCTGCCACGCCGGCCGCACTGGAAGGCGTGGTTGTTGAAGGTTCTTATGTGGTCAATGACCAGCTGGATACGGCGACCGGTCTTGGCATTACCTTGCAAGAAACCCCGCAGTCCGTCAGCGTGATGACGAGCCAGCAGATTGAAGATCAGGACCTGCGCTCTCTCAATGATGTTATCAATAACGCCGCCGGCATTTCTTCCAAAGCGTTTGATAGCTCGCGTGATGGCTTTTCGGCGCGTGGCTTTGATGTCGATAACTACCAGATCGACGGCATACCCGTGGAGTACGAAGGCGGCCAAGCGGGCGGTGAAACCAAGACTGACACGGCGCTCTATGAGCGGATTGAGATTGTTCGCGGCGCCACCGGGCTGCTGACCGGTGTCGGCAATCCGTCTGCTTCCATCAACCTGGTGCGCAAGCGTGCAAACAGTGATGAGCTGGCGGGCTTTGTCTCTGCCAGTGCGAGCCGTTGGAACACCTTTAATGTGACCGCGGATGTTGGCAATGCCTTGAATGCCAGTGGTTCGGTGCGTGGTCGTGCGGTTGCCGTCTACGAAGAAGGTGATTCCTACGTGGATTACCTGAGTGATGAAAAACGCGTGTTATACGGCGTTATTGATGCAGACCTGACACCCAATACCTTATTGAGTGTGGGCGCCAGCTACCAGGAAAACGAACCCATTGGGTCCATGTGGGGCGGCTTGCCGATCTTCTTCAGCGATGGCACGCGCACGGATTGGCCGATCTCCGCATCCACGGGCGCCGATTGGACGCATTGGTCCACCGAGCACAAAACCCTGTTTGCCAACCTGACACACCATTTTGACAACGGCTGGCAAGCGAAGTTAAACCTCAATCGCACCACGAGTGCGGCCGATCTGGAGCTGCTTTACTTATTCGGTTCACCCGATCCGGAAACTGGCTTGGGCATGGGCGCGTTTCCGGCCGCCTATGACAATGAGCGTGAGCAAGATGATTTCGGCCTGCGTGTGAACGGTTTTTACAACGTCTTCGGGCGCGAGCATGAACTGGTCTTGGGATACAGCCACAGTGAGCAAGACTTTATCTACAATTCCGCCAGTGCAGTAGAGACACCGGATGTGGGGAATTTCCTGGAATGGGACGGCTCTTATCCAAAACCCGAGTGGACGGAGAAAAGTCGCGCTGAAGACTACACCACCAAACAGACGGGTTATTACCTGGCCACGCGGCTGTCTATTGCAGACCCGCTCAAGGTGATTGTCGGTACCAGAGTTGCATAATGGGAGCGCAAAGGCTTTACCTGGGCAATGTGCCGCTGGACTATGGTGATGACGGCGTCGTCGTGCCTTACGCCGGACTGCTCTATGACCTCACACCGAACCACACGCTCTATACCAGCTACGCCGAGATTTTCAGGCCACAGGATGAACAGGATCGAAACGGCAATTTGCTCGACCCACTGACGGGCAAGAACACTGAAATTGGCCTCAAGAGTCGTTTTCTCAATGACCAGTTGCACACGACGGTGACGTACTTCTTCACACAGCAGGATAACCGGGCGGTGACTGACCCAGACTTTGTCCCCCCCGAAGACGACCCAACGCGGTCTGCGTATATTGAGGCGGACGGCGTCGAGAGCGATGGGTTTGAGCTGGAGGTGGTCGGAGAGATCATGCCGGGCTGGGATATCAGCGCGAACTACACCCAGTTCGATGCCACCTTGGAAGACAATGGCGGAGACGCCCGTGTGGTGAATACCCGTTTCCCGGACAAGCTATTACGCCTGTTTACCACCTATGAGTGGCAGAAATGGACCTTCGGTGGCGGTATCAACTGGGAGGGGGAAACCTTCACCGAAGTCACCAACCCGGCGACCGGCGAAACAGAAAAAGCCAAGCAGGAAGCCTATAGCCTGGTCAACCTGATGGCCCGGTATGCCTTTGATGACCAACTCTCGGCACAAATCAATATCGACAATGCCTTGGATGAGGAGTACTTCAGCCAGATCGGGTTCTTTACCCAACTCGCCCACGGCGAACCGCGTAATATCAGCGTTAAAGTGAAGTACACCTTCTGATCTTGCGCGCGTCGCGCGGGTAAGCAACAACGGCGGTTCAGTGAGTCTCACTGCCGCCGTTTTTTTTGCGGCGCTGCAGCGGGCTACCCTATCGCCCGAGCAGCGGTGATATCCTTGTTAAGAATATTGAGCATCAGACGTTAGTTTTCTATACGTTGCGTATGTTTGCAGCGGCGGATAACACTTGGCGTGGTTCTACAGGGAGTAGTCTAAGATGCCTTTGTTCTCAAGAATTATCAGACTGCACACCATTAAAGGGAAGCTCGCATTAATCGGCGTGTTAGTGGTTTCTAGCCTGATGGGGGTTGCCTTAACCGCCAGTCACGCCTTCGACGATTACAGCGATGCAGAAAACCTCCGGCTGCTGGTCAGTTCACTGCAGTCAGACATGCTCATGTTGCGTCGCAATGAAAAGGATTTCCTCGCCCGAAAAGACGCCGCTTACAAAGAAAAGTTCGACGCCAACACCGCTCATATGGTCGACAATCTGAATGAGATTGCCGCACTGATGGCCAAGGGCTATTCCGACCAAGAGCGCGAAAACACCTCAGCCATAGCAGCCAAACTGACTACCTACCAGGAAACATTCAGCGCTTTGGTATCCCAGCACATTACCTTGGGCTTGGACCATGACACGGGCTTGCACGGTGAGTTGAGGGCGGCGGTGCACCGGGCGGAATCCGGGATCAAGGCCATCGCAAACTACGAGCTGCTCTCGCACATGCTGATGCTAAGAAGGAACGAAAAAGACTTTCTGCAGCGTTTAGACCTGAAATACCAGGACAAATTTAATCAAAACTACCACATCCTGATGGATCGTCTCTCAACGGAAGCGCTGGATTCCGCAACCCGGCGCGACATCACCGCCAATATGCAACACTACCACACGCTCTTTTCCACACTGGTGGAGGGCTATACGGTTGCCGGGCTTAATCACAACGCCGGGTTGCTGGGTGACTTGCGCGCGTCTGTGCACGCGGTGGAAGAAATACTGCAAGCCATGTCAGGTCACTTGCTGGAGTTGGTGGTCGCCAAGGAGCGCTTTATCAAGAACGCGTTTATGGCGACGTTCGTTGCTATTGCCATCGTCCTGCTCACCACGCTGCGCTTAACGGCGCGCTCCATACTGGTGCCGGTGAATGCATTGATTGCGTCCATCAAGCAAGTTACGCAATCGTGCAACTTCAGGCCCCAGCACAGCATCACAAGTGATGGTGAAATCGGCGACATTGCCCAGGCACTGGACGGCTTTTACGACGAGTTGCATCGCTCATTGTCTGCGGCGAATGGCGTGATGGATGCTGTGGCGGAAT
>DOIU01000146.1:4282-8603 GCA_003511825.1 Gammaproteobacteria bacterium
AATGGCGTGACGGATGCTGTGGCGGAAGGCGACTTTTCACAACGCATTACCGTACAACTGAAAGGCGAACTGGCCGAGCTGAAGCAGGCCGTGAACGCAAGCGCTGACAGCGTGATGTTCAATATGGAGCAGCTCGATGCCATCATGACCGCACTGCAGGCGGGCGATTTTTCTGCACGCATGGATACGCGGGTCGAGAAGAACCTGCGCGACAACATTGACCAAGCGATGCAAACCATGGACTCGGCCATTGGCAGTATCGGCCGGGTATTGGGGGCGATGAGCGAGGGGGATTTCTCGCAACGCGTCGATGTCGAGCTGACGGGTGAGTTGCACCAGTTAAAGCAGCGCGTGAATAAGTCCATGCAATCGGTCGACCGAGCCGTGTCTGAAATCGTCGAGGTCTCTGTGCAGCAAAAGTCAGGAGATCTCGCCCACCGCATTGAAGGGGAATACAGCGGGCAGCTGGGCATACTGAAAAACTCCATGAACGCCACCATGGGCAACCTCGAACACATCATGATGAAAATGCGCAACGCCGCAGACACCATCCACGGGGCTGCCGATGAGATAGTCGCGGGCAACCGAAACCTATCCAGTAACGCCGAAAAGCAGGCCAGCTCACTCGAAGAAACGGCCTCCAGCATGACCCAAATCTCCGGCAACCTGAGCCAGACCGCAGAGAACGCGCAATATGCCAAGCAGCTATCCGATAACGCCAAACGCGTCGCCGAGTCGGGGGGTGTGGTGGTCCGTCAGGCCATCACCGCGATGGAGGATATCAACACGTCCAGCGCCATGATCGCCAATATCATTGACGTCATTAACGACCTCGCATTCCAGACCAACTTGCTGGCCTTGAACGCTGCGGTAGAGTCAGCCCGAGCGGGCGCACAGGGCAGGGGCTTTGCCGTGGTCGCCTCCGAAGTCGGCGCCTTAGCCGGACGCAGCGCCACCGCTGCTGGAGAGATCAAAGAACTCATCGAAAGCAGCGTGAACAAAGTGCGCGCCGGCACAGAACTGGTGAATAAATCGGGCAAGACACTGGACGAAATCATGACAGAGATGGACAGCGTCCAACAAGTGGTGTCAGATATTGCAATTAGCAGTAAAGACCAGACAGCAGGTCTTGCGCAGGTGAGCCGCGCCGTGAATGATATGGATGCATTCACCCAGAACAACGTCAGCGTTGCAGAAACGGCCAACCACTCCTCCGACACCATGAAAGCGAAAGCCGCAGACCTCGACAAGCTCGTGAGCTTCTTTAAGGTGTCTGCCGGCCAAGCGTCGGGCATGCGCGATCAGGACGGTTTGAAAACGGCTTGAGAGGTGTGATTGGCGTGTCTGACCTGAAGTACTCATAGGCTTACGCCGCAGGCGGCTTACCTCCGGTCACCTCAGATGCGGCTTAGTACCTTCCTCGTTGTTTGTTCACCATCAATCATTGACAAGCGCGGTTTAGTTGCTAGGATATACTTGAAGTATATCCTTGGAGTTGTTGTGGAAAAAGCACGTATTTTCAAATCCAACCAGAGTCAGGCTGTTCGTTTACCGAAACCGGTCGCTTTGCCGGACTCTGTCAAACAAGTGGATATCATCCCGTTGGGGCGGGCTCGGTTGATCGTTCCGAGCGGCGAAGCATGGGATTCATGGTTCGATGCCGAAGGCGCCAGTGATGATTTTATGGAAGAACGTGATCAACCCGAAGATCAAGTCCGGGAATCCTTCGAATGATCAAGTATCTCCTTGATACCAATATTGCTATTTATACGATCAAGAACAGACCTGAGCGGGTCAGAAAAGCATTTACAAAACACTATGGCCAAATGGCGATTTCGACCGTCACCGTGATGGAGTTGATGTACGGCGCTGAACGTTCTGCTCGGGTGGAGCGTAATATCAGGGATGTTGAAGGTTTTTGTGCGCGGTTAGATGTGTTGGACTACGATGCTCCGGCTGCGATTCATAGCGGGCAGATCAGAGCTGCCCTAGCAGGTCAAGGCCAGCCTGTCGGTCCCTATGATGTCATGATCGCAGGGCATGCCAGATCGCGTGGTTTGATTGTCGTTACGAACAACACCAAAGAATTCACACGAATTTCCGGCTTACAAATAGAAAACTGGGTTTGAAGCCTTCAAACATAGCGGACTATGAACAGTCCGCGCGAGCATGACAATAACTCCGTTTTTTTTAGCCCATCCCACCACTGCTCGTCTTCATACCCGCCATCATCCACAAAGCACTCGTACTGGCGGTTAGTCACCGGATAACGCGCAATCTCAAAGGCATCCAGGTGCAGTGTTGGTTGCTCATTACCCTCACCATAAATAAACTCACCGGCAGGTATCTCTACCCACGCGATATCCGGGACCCATAGCGTTCTGCTTCGCGGCGCCGCATTTTCAGTGGCTGTAGTCGTCGCTTCCATTTGTGCTGATCAAAAGGCTGTTGTTTGGCTAGTGAGTCGTCTTATGCCAGACTATCGCCTATGAAAAGACGCGACTTTTTTGAACAGTGGGGGCTGTCCTCCCTGAAAATCAACCTCGGTTTTCTGGAGGGAGAATTCAGCCCGAACGACCCGGACCGGGCGGCCGCCTGGGATTTGTACGTCGAGCTGTTAACCCGCATCACCACCCAATACCTGCCGCCGGAAGACGGCGATGAGGCCACCGCGCTACAAAGTGTGCACGCCTTGTTCCCATTAACGCGTGATATCCTGCGCCAACACGGTTCTGGCTGCGGGGAGTTTGCCAAGCTGGCCATACCGGTGCTCAACCAGATTATCCGCCCGTTTACCGCGAAGTGGCATCGGCTGTCTCTGAACAACGCCTTTGAGCAACCCAAACGCTGCCAGCAATTCCGTAAGGAGTTGGCGGCGTTGCAGATCAGTCTCCGGTGTTATACGCAGGCATTGGCGGCAATGGCGGATGTTGAGGACTTAACCGAACTCGAAACCGTGAAGGGTGAACAGGCGTAGTCTTTATCCGGTAGTAGACCATGGCGAAGGTCTATAACGTTGTCTTACCACGTCTCGTGGATCATCTGCTCACGACCACCCCAGACGAATACCGGGTGCACGACCGCACCCGTTCATAGCGCCTACACAGCCGCGTTAAACCACGCTTAATACCGCCTCAATCGGTTTACGCGGTTTTTGCGGTAAGTTATTGCCGTGGGTATCGGGCTCACCCACGGTGACCAATAGCACCGGGATTTCCTCATCGCTCAAAGCAAAGGCATCAGCGACCGCGTCTTTATCAAAGCCGCCGACCGGGCCTGAACCCAAACCCATATCCTCGGCCGCCAGCATCAGCGTCATCGCCGCGAATGACGCCGAGCGAATCGCCTCGTCACGCTGTGATGCCGGGTTATCGGCATAGGCTTGGCTGGCTTGGGTGACCCAGGTGTCAAGCAGAGACGTGTCAATCGTACCCTGATCCAGCGCGGGCTGTAGCGCTTGCGATAAACCTCGGTAGCCGTCGAGCAAGCCGCAGACGATAAAGGTGACGGCGGCGTCGCCCACCGCGCGTTGATCATAAGACAGGGCTTGCAGTTGCGCTTTGCGATGGGCCGACTGCACGGCGATAAAGCGTCAGTTCTGCAAGTGATAGGCGCTGGGTGCACGCGTGGCGAGATCAATCAAGTCTCGGATCTGTGCATCGCTGAGCGTATTGTCTGGCTTGTAGTATCGCGTTGACGCGCGCGTGCGTATCAGTGCTTGGGTGCTGTTATTCATGGGAGCATCTCACGGGTTAAGTCGTTTGGGGTAATGGCGCGCGCTTGGGCGCCCGTTGTGGCTGGCTCATGGAGACTTGCACAACCAGAATACTGTCAAGCACCAAGACAATCCCCAGCAAGGATTGGCCGCGCATGGCTTGGTCCAACCAGAGCCAGCCGAGGGTGACGGCGGTGAGAGGGCTGAGCAAACCCAGCGATGCGACCGCCGCCGTCGGCAGTCGCGCGAGTCCGCGAAACCACAAGGCGTAAGACAGCACCGCGCCGAACACGCACAAGTACACATAGCCACCGACCTGGGGCAGGGTCAGCGCCGCCAGTGGCGGGTCGAGCCACAACGCCAGTGGCAGCAGCATGCCGCCGCCGACCAGCAACTGCCAGCCGGTAAATGCCAACACCGGCATGGCCGCTTGCCAGCGGCGGGCGAGGTAACTGCCGATGGCCATACTCACCGCGCCACCGAGGGCAGCCAATATGCCAATGCTGTCCCATGCAGAGTTCGGTGACAACAGCAACGCAGCCATACCCACCACACCGGCAAAGCTGGCGACCACGGCCGCGCGCGGCGGCTGACGCGCATCGACCA
>DOIU01000463.1 GCA_003511825.1 Gammaproteobacteria bacterium
TGGATGAACCCTTCAGCAGCCAAGACAGCGAGCGTCGTGTGCAACTGGCCCACGAGATCCGCAACATCCTCAAGCGCGACCGCACCACCGCCATCCTCGTCACCCACGATCAGCGAGAAGCCTTCGCCATCGCCGATCAGATTGGCGTCCTGAACAGCGGCAAACTGCATCAGTGGGACACGGCCTATAGCCTCTACCACCGCCCTGCGGACAAATTCGTCGCCAAATTCATTGGCGAAGGTGCTTTCGTGCGCGCGCGCGTGGTATCCAATACCACGCTCGACAGCGCACTCGGTAAAGTCTCTGGGCAGTTTGGCGATCTGGAAACCGACACAGAAGTCGATCTTTTGGTACGCCCGGAGGACATCAGCTATGCCGAGGACAGCACGCTCAAAGGCGAACTCATCGAGAAGGACTTTCGTGGCGCTGAGCACCGCTACACGCTGCGCATGCCCGATGACAGCCTTCTGCTGTGCATCGCAAGCGGGCATCACGATCACGCGATTGGTGACAGCATTGGCATTTGCATCGCACCTCAACGGGCGATGGTGTTTAGGCGCTGAGAACGCGCGCCTTACCCTGTAGGTGCAGGCTTGAGATACGCCAGTAACATCAACACGACCTCATCCACAAAGGATGCGTCTTCGAGTGACTCCGGCGCGTGCGAGACGGCGTCATGAAGTATCGCTTCCACCAGGGAGTAACTCAAGCGTGCCGCGACGGCAATGCTGACACCGTCGCGAATCTCATGACGATGATCATCCAGCAATTTCTCAATCCACTTACGCACTGACACCGCGGAATCATCATCCTCTTTGACCTCAAAATCAGGCAGATCCGTATTCAACACACTGTGCAGTACCGGGTCCAAGCGATGGGCATCAATGGACGCCATAACAAAAGCTTTCGCCCGCTCAGGCAAGGCTTGCCCCGCCGTGTCGTCATAGGCCTGCTGGAACAACTGCCGGAGTTGGCAAAAATGGTCCCGCTTGATCTCGGCAACCAATACCTCCTTTGACGGGAAATACTGGTAGAGCGACCCGATACTGACACCCGCCTTTTCAGCGACCTTATTGGTCGTCACACCCGCGTATCCCTGTTCGCGCAAAATGTGAATACCCGCTTGCTTGATGACATCAACCGTGAACTTGGCGCGCTCTTGAAGTGGTTGTTTTTTAAGATCAAATTTCCTATTCGGCACAACAAATCTCCCTCACTGCAATGCGAGTATGACACCCCTGTTCGTCGTCGTAGACTAGCAGTACTCCGACCACCGGACTCTCAACACCTCGATTATGATGATACACATCAAAGAACATTGTAAAGCCAGCTATACGTTGGCGTTTCTGGCACTGACTTTTGCCACGGAATCTGCCGCAGACGATCACGCGTCGGAACCGGATGACGACAGTGCCGGCTTTATGATTGTCGGTGCCGCCTCTATACCGCAATACATGGGTAGTGACGACTATTCAACGGTGCCTCTTGTTGTCGCTGAATGGCAGACCGGAACGACCAACATACAAATCGAAGGGCTCTCCGCCCAAGCCGCTTTTCTCCATCGCCATAACTAGCACTATGGCTTGGCAATCAACATTGATATGGGCCGAGATGACAGCATTGATAATCCAGCCGTCGCTCTCACAGAGACCATTGACCCCTCACTGATGGCCGGCCCCTTTGCAGAATACAGCGAAAGCAGCCTGTTTCTCGATGGAGACGAAGTTGCATTAAAGCTGACAGCGTATGCCGACACGTCAGGCGTGCACGATGGCGTAGCCGCGACACTCGGGGCAACGTATGCCTTGCCCTTGATGATCCCTTGGCGTTTTGAATTTGAGCTCGAAACCACCTACGTAAACGCACGGTATATGGACACCTACTTTGGCGTCACAGAAGCGGACGCGCTCACAAGCGGCCTCAGCAGATTCAATGCAGACAGTGGCTTCAGAGACGTGACGTTCGCGGCCAATATCGGGCTATTCTTCTCGCCCAAGTGGGGTTTATTCACACGCTTAAGCGCCTCACAAATGACCGCTGACGCCAAGAAAAGTCCGATCACCCAATCAGGCGACAGTAACCAATACTTTGCCGGACTTGGCATTTACTACAGATTTTGAGGCGAAAATGTTCAAACAACTCATCTCTTGCGCCACCGTTCTTAGCGTACTGGCACTGAGCGCACACGCCAATGACATCTTGCCTATCGCGCGCGGCGTCACCCTGGCCCACATCGCGCACAACGGCACCCTGCAAACTTTAGCAGTCACCGCTGACCAGGGCCGCACGATACAAGCCGTGAACCTGAGCGAAATCTCCGGTCACGATGGCGATGTGGTATTAACATACCGTCAACTGGGTTATGACGGCATTATCGCGCTGATCAACTCAGCACCATCCACCAGCACATACCACTACGAACAACTGCTCAGCCCCGCAGGACAAGGCGCACACCACATTGCCCTAGGTTTTAATTATCCTGAGCACGCTGACGAAGTTGACGAGAAAGAGGAGCCGTTCTTGTTTCTCAAGACCAGTCATGCCACCCGAGAGCAGCCCATCCTGACGGCGGACGGCGTATTGCTGGACTATGAAGCGGAAATCTGTGCGCGACCGATGCAAGCCATCAGCAAGGCATCGG
>DOIU01000476.1 GCA_003511825.1 Gammaproteobacteria bacterium
TTGACGGCGATTATGTCTTTGTTGCGGGTACCACCGGCTATGACTACAGCACCATGACGATTGCCCGTGATGTTGTCGCGCAGGCGGAGCAATGCTTCCAAAATATTCAGCACGCCTTGGCGTCGGCAGGCAGTAGCCTGAATGATATCGTGCGGGTGCGCTATTTGTTTGTGGCCGCCGATGACTTTGCTCGGTGTGCCCCCGTACTGCGGCGTTACCCGGGTGATGTTCGTCCGGCGGCAACGGTTCAGCTCACTCAGTTACTGGATGAGAAAATGCTGCTTGAAATAGAGGTGACCGCGCGTGTCTCAGGACGCTGAGTGGTTTAGGCGACAGGATGGTCATCGCCTTGCGGTACAACGCATCGCCGGCGACGATACCTTGCCCGTGCTTGTCTTTTTACACGAAGGCCTGGGCTGTATTGCGATGTGGGGGGATTTCCCGCAACGGCTCTGTCAGCAGACCGGGTGCTCGGGCTTGGTCTATGATCGCCTTGGCTATGGGCAATCCGATGCCGACGTGTCGCAACGCAGCGTGCATTATCTGCATGAGGCGGCGCTGGGTGAATTGCCGCAAGTGATTCGCCATTACATCGGCGAGCGCGATTATGTGGTTATTGGCCATTCTGACGGTGGCTCCATTGCATTAATGCATGCAGCTGCCCAACCCAGAGGACTGCGGGGTGTCGTGACAGCAGCGGCGCATGTCTTTGTGGAGGACATGACGCTCGCGGGCATTCGCCGCGCGCAGGCTGCTTATGCCAAGGGTAAACTGAATAAACTGCGCGCATTCCATGAGGACAAAACAGACGCGCTTTTCTGTGCGTGGGCGGATATTTGGTTAAGCGCACCGTTTCGTCACTGGAACATCGAATACCTGCTGGCAGCGATCAGTTGCCCCTTGTTGGTGACGCAAGGGGTGGATGATCAATATGGCAGTCGCAAGCAGGTCGACGCGATCGTTTCACAGTCACAAGGACCTGCTGCCGCGTTGATGCTCGAAGACTGTGCGCACGCGCCTCACCATGAGCAAGGCGAACAGCTTACTGAGCATGTTGTACGTTTTCTTGTTGATATTGCTGAGTAATTGCTGATGCTGAGCCGTCTAAAAGTGTTCAGGGTTGTGGCCTCTGCTGCCGATACCTTTTAAGTATCCACCGATGATGTTTTTGTCTGAAGGTGGCTTTAGGCAACGGACGATTTACCCACAGGTCATTGGCAAGGATGCTCAAAAACCTCACACTCAAACATAAAAACCGTTTGATTCTGGCGATCGCCGGATTAATCCTCGTGTTTACCACCTACCTCGCGTTCGCGTTGACCATGGATTCTGTGTACAACGAACGGGAGATGATGGCCAAGCGTTTGACCGAATCTGCGTTCAGTATTTTGGAGCGTAAGCACGTCTTGCAGCAAGAGGGCAAGCTCACTCTGGATGTGGCGCAGGAGCAGGCCATTAACGCGATACGTTCCATGCGTTACGGCGAAAACGGTTACATTTTTGTCTATCGCCGAGATGGCACGGCACTCGCCGTTGGCCCGAAACCAGAGATGGAGGGCAACAACTACCTCGACCTGACCGACCCCAACGGTGTGAAGGTCATAGGCGACTTGGTGGCGGTGACGCACGATGGGCAGGGCGGTTATGTGCATTACCATTGGCCGCGTCCTGGTGACGAGCGGCCCATGCCCAAAGTGTCTTATGCCCAGGGGTTTGAGCCTTGGGATTGGTTTGTCGGCACGGGTAACTACCAGGTGGATATGCAATCCCAGGTAATGGCGCTGATCCAACGCAAGAGCGGCCTGGTCATTTTGGCCGTGGTGTTGTTTGGGGCAATGGCGACCCTCTTAATGACCATTAATCGCAGCACACTCGCGCAAATTCTCGCGGTCAAAGAGCATCTGCATGCCTTTGAACACGGCGACTTCTCCACCCAAATTGATGTACTCAGTCGGGATGAGATTGGCGATATGCTGGCCTCGATGCAGCAGCTACAGGCCAATATGTCAGCGACGCTCTGCCAGTTCGGCCAGACTATTGATGCTGCGCGTCTGGGTGATTTGTCTGTGCGCATCCCATTGGAAGGCAAGGCGGGGGCCTATTGCGAGCTGAGCAATAGCGTTAACCAATTGATTGAGATCAGCCAGCACGTGGTGGACGATATCAGCCGCGTATTAAGCGCTATGGCCAGGGGCAATCTCGACGAAAGGATTGAGCGTGAATATCAGGGGTCGTTTGCCCAACTGCAACGCGATACTCATCACACCATTGATGCGCTTAACCAGATTATCAACATCGAAGTCCAATCCCTGGTGGATACGGCCACCGCCGGTGATCTCACCCAGCGCATAGACATGGGTGACAAAGCCGGTTTCTTTGCAAACCTGAGCGGCAGTATCAATACCCTGTTCGATGCGGTTGATAGCCTCTTCGTCGATCTGGCGGAAACACTGAAATCCATGGCCGACGGCGATCTGAACCAGCCGATCGTCAATCATTACGAGGGCAGTTTTGACAGCCTGAAGCAAGACACCAATCGCACCATTGATACCATTGGCAAGACGGTGTCGCAGTTACTTGAGGCGGCAGAATTCCTCAACCACAGCGCCGAAGAAATTGATTTGGGTAGCACGGATCTGTCCAGCCGCACGGAGCAGCAGGCTGCCGCCTTAGAAACCACCGCCGCCAGCATGGAAGAAATCAGCAGCATGGTACAGCGCAATGAAGAAAACGCGCGCCAAGCGAATGACCTGGCCAGTAATGCGCGAGCCCGTGTCGAGAAGGGCGATCACGTGGTGGGCCAAGACATGTCAGCGATGAATGACATCAACGCCTCCAGCAGCAAAATCTCTGAGATCATCGGCGTTATTGATGAGCTCGCCTTCCAAACCAATCTGCTCGCGCTGAATGCGTCGGTTGAAGCGGCGCGTGCCGGCGAGCAAGGCCGAGGGTTTGCCGTGG
>DOIU01000135.1:0-25811 GCA_003511825.1 Gammaproteobacteria bacterium
GGTGATGGGCGCCTATGAACACAGTAAGTTTCGACAGTACATTGTGGGTGGTGTCACCAATAAGGTTCTGAAAAAAGCAAAGATACCTGTCTTGATTTCGCATTAAGTTGTCGAGCACCAGGGTCGCTGCGCCTGCCAGCTTGGCAGGCGCGAGTCTGTAAAATCCTTTCCTATATTCGTTGTTTTGATGCGCCCACTGACACGGTGGGTGACAAGGCTCGCTTGCAAATCGGGTTGGCATCTGCGTTGATTTCAGCTATGGGTTTGTACACTGCCATCGCGCAGTCAAACAATCATGAGATGAGGAGTGACCTATGCCGCAATACGTTATCGTTTATCTGGGTGGCGAGCCGCCGTCCACACCAGAAGAGGGGAAAAAGCACTTTGCCAAGTATATGGAGTGGCTAAATGCCCTGGGTGATCAGGCGGTTAGCCCGGCGAATCCACTCAAAGATACGCGTACGGTAGAACCCGATGGGTCGGTGGCCGAGGGCGCTAGCATCGGGATGTCCGGTTTTACCATCATTGAGGCCGCCTCCATGGACGATGCTCTTTCCGTCGCGCGGGCGTGCCCCTTTCTGGACGTTGGCGGCTCACTTGAGGTGTCAGAGTTGGCGCAAATGCCGGCGCAGAAATGACGCCGGCAGCCGCTGTGTGCCGATGATCGGATGTGTGTTTATTGCGCGGCCTCGGGCGCTTGGTCGGAGGCGCTTTGTAAGCGATCTCGAATGAAGTTCGTGAGCGCCTCCTGATCAGTAATTGCTGCTTGCTCAACAATGTCCAGTGCTTGCAGGCGGAAAATGTTGACCGCTTCCGTGTCAGTAACGGGTAGGTTCAGAGCTTCAAGGGCCTCTTCATCCTTGGCCAGCGCCATGCGAAAGCTGTAGTCACGCATCTTGGGGATGGCGAATAGCTTGGAGATCAAGGATGGCATCCCAGAGATATCTGCGAGGTAAACCGCCTGATAGGCGTCAAGGTCACGCAACTCTAACGTGTCCAGGCTCTGTTTCACCATGTCACCCGCATCCATGCTGAGCGATACGATCAGCCAGTTGACCGACTCATCCAGCGCGACGGGTTTCTCCCATTGATCCTCGAACGTCTGTGCCGGCAGGGGCTGTGCCTGGGTGGATTGCACCAACAGACTCCCTACCAATAGCGTCACTAGCCATAAAGCTTTCATGATTCACCTCGTTCCTTGCGCGTTATCGCGCTTACCTTCTTGAATTGGCCCCACGGTTCAGTGGGTTCATGTCAACATCTTACACCAGTCGCGTAGGCTCTTGGTGTTGTTGGCGGCCTTGTGACCATGATGTCAGTCTCCAGTCCTGCTACAGTCAAAGGTAGGTTTGTTGGGTGCATCCGGAGGCGATGAAATAACGACATGCAGGCGCTGACTGTTTCTGGGGATTATGTGCGTTCCCTATTGCGATCCGCTGAAGTGCAGGGCTTGAGGATTGACGCCTTGCTTGAGGAGGCGGGCATCGCGCGCGATGAGCTGGAGGCGGACGCCTTTTCCGCCGTGCGCTTCGGGCGTCTTTATCAGCTGGTCATGCGGGAAACGCGGGACGAGTCGTTTGGCATGATCAGCGCGGCAAAGCTGCCGGTGGGCGCGTTTCGCATGATGTGCTTCGCGTGTATTCATGCCGAGGATCTCGCGCACGCCATCCGCCGGTGCGGTGACTTCTATGAGCTGTTACGCGGCAGCGTGATGAAGCCCATGATCAGGCAAGAGGGGGGTGTCGCTAACTTATTTTTTGCAAGCCTGGAGGCTTCTCCCGAAATCTCTGTGGAAACGGTTCTGAATACAGAGGCGCCGTTGAGAATTCGTGCGTGGTTCTCGATGTGGTTGCACTTTCTGAGTTGGTTAACCGGGCAACGGCTGCGCTTGAAAGACGCGTGCTTTACCTTTACTGAGCCTGAGGATGCAGCGTCATATGCACGCACATTCTCTTGCCCTGTCCGATTTGACCATCCCGAGAATGCGCTGCGGTTTGATGCGCAATTGCTGCAGTTACCGCTGGTGCAAACGGAGCAGAGTCTGCGTGCGTTCCTCAAGTCAGTGCCTTATCAGTTGATCGTGATGCCAAATGAGTCAGACTCGCTGCGCGCACAAGTCGTGGCGCTGCTTGGGGTGGACTTCAGTCGTGATACGCCGAGTGCAGCGCATATTGCCGCGCGATTGGGGATGTCATTGTCGAGCTTGCGGCGACGTTTACAGGCCGAAGGCACATCGTATCAACGCCTCAAAGACGAATGCCGGCAGGCCGCAGCGATGCGTTACCTGGCATCGCCGGCCATGCGGATTCAGGACGTTGCTGAGCTCTGTGGTTATGATGATCCAAGTACGTTTTTTCGTGTGTTTAAGAAATGGTCAGGCATGACACCTGGCGAGTATCGGCGTCGCCTGTGTTAATAGTGCCACCCCGTGGGCGTTTCTATTGCTTATTTAAATGAATTAAAAACAATGGCTTGTGATTTTGGTGAGCGAATTTACCACTCATTATGCGGGGTTTTGCCATTGTTTGCTCTGCGCGGATAGGTAACACTGCTCTCATCGCTTAGGAGCTGTTAGCGACGTTAAGATCGCATGGCTTCGGAGTATCCACACTATCTTGTTGCATGCGTTAAAGCGCTGTCTGTTTCCCGGCATATGACCGGTACGGACAATTGGCACCGCAACGCTGTGCACACCAATGCAAGGGAGGAACACGCACATGACTGACTATCGAGCCCCATTGCGCGATATGCGATTCGTGATGCATGAGTTACTGGACTATCCGTCGCACTATGCGGCCTTACCGCAGGCCGATGATGCCAGCCCTGACGTTGTCGACGCCATTCTGGATGAAGCCTCGCGGTTCTGTGAGCAAGTGCTTGCGCCATTGAATGCCGTCGGTGACCAGGAAGGGTGTCGCTGGGAGGCAGGGCAGGTTGTCACGCCGACGGGGTTTAAAGCGGCCTATCAGCAATACGTTGAAGGCGGTTGGCCCTCGTTGGCGCATGACGAAGAGTGGGGCGGGCAGGGTTTACCAGAGTCCTTGGCGACGCCCATCTCTGAGTTGACCAGCACCGCCAACTGGGCTTGGAGTATGTACCCGCAGCTCAGCCATGGCGCGATGAATACCTTGTCCGCGCACGGTACGGATGCACAAAAAGCGCGCTATCTCACCAAGCTCGTCTCCGGTGAATGGACGGGCACCATGTGTCTCACCGAAGCCCATTGTGGGACTGATCTCGGTTTGCTCCGCGCACGCGCGGAACCTCAAGCCGACGGCAGCTATCGCATCCATGGCAGTAAGATTTTTATTTCCGCCGGTGAGCACGATATGGCGGAGAACATCGTCCATATTGTGCTCGCGCGTCTGCCGGATGCGCCGGCTGGCACCAAGGGCATCTCGCTGTTTATCGTGCCGAAGTGTGTGGTCAATGACGATGGCAGTCCTGGCGACGCCAATGCGGTGAGTTGCGGTTCGATTGAGCACAAAATGGGTATTCACGGTAATGCGACCTGCGTGCTGAATTTTGATGGTGCCGAGGGCTTTTTGATTGGGCCACCCAACCGTGGGCTCAATTGCATGTTTACCTTTATGAACTCGGCGCGTTTGGGCACGGCAATGCAAGGGCTGGCGCACAGCGAGTTGGCATTCCAGGGTGCTTTGTCTTATGCGCGCGAACGTTTGCAAATGCGTGCCTTGAGTGGCCCGAAAAATCCCGATGGCCCCGCTGACCCGATCATTGTGCACCCCGATGTTCGCCGCATGCTGCTCACACAAAAAGCGTTCGCCGAAGGAGGTCGTATGCTGTTGTATTACGCAGCCAAGCTCCTGGATGTGACTGCGCATGGCAGCGAGTCAGATCGCGCTCATGCGGATGCCAAGCTTGCGTTACTGACACCGATTGCCAAAGCGTTTCTCACTGAAACGGGGTTTGAGTCAGCCAACCACGGTATTCAGGTGTTGGGTGGGCATGGCTATATTCAAGAATGGGGTATGGAGCAAAACGTGCGCGATAGCCGCATTTCCATGCTGTACGAGGGCACGACGGGGATTCAGGCCTTGGACTTGCTCGGGCGCAAGGTGCTCGGCTCTCAGGGAGAATTGTTAAAAGGTTTCCTCAACGAGGTACACGTTTTTTGTGGTGCCCATAGCGACAATCCCGCGATGGCAGAGTTCGTCGGTGCACTGGCGCAAAAGCTTCAGGAGTGGGGAGAGGTGACCCAGCAGTTGGGCGCTAACGCCCTGAAAGATCCCGAAGAGATTGGAGCCGCATCGGTGGATTACTTGATGTACAGTGGCTATATCGTTTCTGCATGGTTTTGGGCGCAGGCGGCGGCAATCGCGCTCCAAAAGATAGACGACGACGATGACGGTACGGGCTTTTATGCCGCCAAACTGGACACCGCCCGGTTTTACTTCCAACGATTGCTGCCGCGCACAGAAGGTCATAAAGCGGCGATGTTGTCGGGGGCGGGTAATTTAATGAGCTTGGACGCTGAGCACTTCGCCTTTTAGTGCCCGAGCAATTAATGACATGATCGGAGGAAAACCTATGTCGCTACCGAATGCGTTTGTGGACACCCTGCGCTTGCCGCTGGTGTGCGCGCCCATGTTTTTGGTGTCGGGGCCTGGCTTGGTCATTGAGGCGTGTCGGTCGGGTGTGGTGGGGACTTTCCCGGCCCTGAATCAGCGCGATAGCGCGGGCTTTGAGGCCTGGTTGCTTGAGGTGAAAGAGGCGTTAGCAGACACGCCCAACGCAGCGCCTTATGGCGTGAACCTGATTGTCCACAAGAGCAATCCGCGATTGCAGGCAGATCTTGAGCTGTGTGTGAAACACCAAGTGCCGTTGGTGATTACCTCCTTGGGCGCGGTCAGTGAGGTGGTGGATGCTGTGCACAGCTATGGCGGTGTGGTGTTTCATGACGTGATCAATGTGCGTCACGCGGAGAAAGCCGCACAAGCAGGTGTGGACGGCTTAATCGCGGTGTGCGCAGGTGCGGGCGGGCACGCGGGTACGCTCAGCCCGTTTGCGCTGGTGCCCGAGATCCGGCAGTTTTTTCACAAGACCGTTTTGCTCGCGGGCAGTCTGTCACGCGGGAGTGATATTCTCGCGACCAAGGTGTTGGGGGCAGACCTGGCGTATATGGGTACGCGTTTTATCAATACACAAGAGAGCCTCGCCGACGCGCGCTATAAGTCCATGATCGCCAACAGCCGAGCTGCGGACGTGGTCTACACCGAAAAGGTGTCGGGAGTGAATGCCAATTTCCTGTTGCCGAGTTTGGAGGTGGCCGGGGTTGACCTCGCTGCAGTGCGCGAGTCAACCGATGTGGACTTTGGCGAAGAACTGGATGCGGCAAAAGCATGGAAAGACATCTGGTCAGCCGGTCAAGGGGTGGGGAGTATCGACGACGTGCCCTCTGTCGCTGACTTGGTGGCTAGGTTGGAGCAGGAGTATATGGCGGCATGCGCCGCAATCGACACAGGAGAACAGGCATGACCTATTCAGGTAAAGCCATTCAGCTGGCACCGATTCAAGAGGGCTTGTACGCCTTGCATTTTGACCGGCAAGCGTCAAGCGTGAATACCTTAGGGGCTGCCACCTTGGCAGAGCTTGAGGATGTCATTACGCTGTTGGAAAAAGCGTCTGATGTTAAAGGCTTGCTGATCAGCAGCACCAAGAAGAGCTTTATTGTTGGCGCGGATATCACCGAGTTTTTGGGGGAGTTCAGTAAACCCGAGGCTGAGGTGGTGGCGGTGAGTCGCGGGCCAAACCAGTTGTTGGCCCGCTTTGAAGATTTACCGTTCCCAACCGTTGTGGCGATTAACGGTGAGGCACTGGGCGGTGGGTTTGAGTTTTGTTTGGCATGTGACTACCGCGTGATGGCGCAAAAAGCCAAGGTTGGCTTGCCCGAAGTGAAATTGGGCATCATGCCGGGTTGGGGCGGCACCATTCGTTTGCCGCGGTTGATTGGCGTTGATAATGCGGTGGAATGGATTTGCACTGGCGGGTCCAAGCGCGGGGAAGCGGCCTTGAAAGACGGTGCAGTCGACGCCTTGGTGGCCGATGAGCAGCTGCATGCCGCCGCGCTGGATTTGTTGCAAAAAGCGGTCGCAGGCACGGTGGACTATCGCCAGGCACGTGCCTCAAAAACGCAGCCGATTATGCTGAACCCGGTCGAACAAGCGATGGCCTTCGAGTCTGCCATGGGGGTGGTGGCGGCAAAGGCCGGGCCTCATTACCCCGCGCCGGTGGCGGCGATTGAGACGATTAAGGCGCATGCGAATTTATCGCGCGACGAAGCCATTGACGTTGAAGCGGTGACCTTCGCGCGTTTGGCCAAGAGCGATGTCGCTGAGAGCCTCGTGGGCATCTTCCTGAAAGACCAAGTGCTTAAGCGCAAGGCGAAAGGCATGCTGGACACGGCACAGCCCGTGCGTCGCAGCGCTGTTTTGGGGGCGGGTATTATGGGCGGCGGCGTTGCGTATCAGTCAGCGTCGAGCGGCATTCCCATTCTCATGAAAGACATCCAACATGCTGCGATTCAGACCGGATTGGAAGAGGCGGACAAACTGCTGCTCAAACAAATCGAGCGCGACCGCCTGGATGCGCAAAAGATGGCTGAGGTGCTTAATCGCATCCAACCCACGCTGAGCTACGGAGATTTTGCGGAGGTCGATTTAGTCGTAGAAGCGGTTGTCGAGAATGCCAAGATCAAGCAACAAGTCTTGGCGGAGGTCGAAGGGGCCGTTTCAGATGACACGATACTGACCTCAAACACCTCGACGATTTCCATCGATGTGCTGGCGCAAGGGCTAAAACGCCCGCAGAACTTTTGCGGGATGCACTTTTTCAATCCTGTGCACCGCATGCCCTTGGTGGAAGTGATTCGCGGCTCGCAAAGCAGTGAAGCGGCCATTGCCACGACGGTGAGCTACGCACGTGCGATGGGGAAAACGCCGATTGTCGTGGGTGATTGTCCTGGGTTTTTGGTCAATCGTATCTTGTTCCCGTATTTTGGCGGTTTTACCCGCTTGCTGGGTGACGGGGTTGACTTTCGTCGTATCGATAAGCTGATGGAAGGTTTTGGCTGGCCGATGGGGCCGGCTTACCTGCTGGATGTGGTGGGGATAGACACCGCCCATCATGCGGCAGAGGTGATGGCGGCGGGCTTTCCAGAGCGTATGCGCCGCGATGGCGAAACGGCGATTACAGCGATGTTTGCCGCAGAGCGTCTGGGCCAGAAGAATGGCATAGGCTTTTATCGCTATGAATTGGATAAACGGGGCAAGCCGAAAAAGCGGCCTGACCCTGCGGCAGAAGATGTTTTAAAGCCTATACAGACAGGAACAACATCGGTGTCAGATCAGGAGATCGTCGAGCGTATGATGATTCCGCTCTGCCTGGAGACGATGCGATGCCTCGAAGATGGTATTGTTGCATCGGCGGCTGAAGCCGATATGGGCTTAGTATACGGCATCGGCTTCCCACCCTTTAGAGGCGGTGCATTGCATTATGTGGATAAGCTGGGTGTGAAGGCGTTTTGCGATCTTTGCCAAAGCTATGCCTCGCTCGGCCCTGCCTATGCACCGACGGACGGTCTCAAGGCAATGGCGGCGTCTGGCGACACGTTTTACCCGCAGATGGCGGCCACCCAGGAGGAGCAGGTATGAACTTGAATCCCAACGATGTCGTGATTGTTGACGCCGTACGGTCGCCGATGGCGCGCTCCAAAGGGGGCGGCTTTAAGCATGTTCGTGCAGAGCAACTCTCGGCTGATTTGATACGCGCCTTGCTTAAACGCAACCCTGGCGTCGATCCGGATCGCGTGGAAGACGTGATATGGGGCTGTGTGAATCAGACTAAGGAGCAGGGATTTAACGTCGCCAGAGCCGTGTCCCTGTTGTCGGGGTTGCCCCATACGTGCGGCGCGCAAACCGTGAGCCGTCTCTGCGGTTCATCCATGTCGGCCTTGCATACAGCAGCGCAAGGTATCATGACCGGTTATGGCGACGTGTTTATTGTGGGCGGCGTTGAACACATGCAACACATTCCCATGTTGCACGGTCTGGATATCAACCCCGCGCTAAGCAGGCACATAGCCAAGGCGTCCATGATGATGGGCGTCACCGCTGAGATGTTGGCAAAGATGCACGGTATTGGGCGTGAGATGCAAGATGCCTTCGGTGCGCGGTCGCATCAGCGTGCACATGCGGCGATGGTGGAGGGGCGATTTGATCAAGAGGTCGTGCCTATCTCGGGGCATGACGAGCAAGGGTTTGTGGCCATGATTACTGCGGACGAGGTGATCCGTGATGATGTGACGCCAGAATCCTTGGCAGAACTCAAGCCTGTCTTTGTGCCCAAGGTGGGGACTGTCACCGCAGGGACATCGTCGGCCATTGCTGATGGTGCATCTGCCATGTTGGTGATGTCGGGGCAGGCCGCAATGGACGCCGGCTTGCAGCCGATGGCGCGCGTAAGAAGTATGGCTGTGGCGGGTTGCGACCCATCGATCATGGGTTACGGGCCTGTGCCGGCGACGAAAAAAGCCCTGCAACGCGCGGGTTTGTCGATGCAGGACATTGATCACGTTGAACTCAACGAAGCCTTTGCTGCACAGGCTTTGCCCGTCCTGAAAGATCTGGGTTTGCTCGATACGATGGACGACAAAGTCAATCTGAACGGCGGTGCGATCGCGCTCGGTCATCCCTTTGGCTGTTCGGGGACACGTATTTCCACCACGCTACTGAATGTGATGCGCCAACGCGACAGCAGCCTCGGCCTGGCGACCATGTGTATCGGTATGGGGCAGGGGATCAGTACTGTGTTTGAGCGGCTTGCTTAAGCTCTGGCTGTCGTGGGCGCACAGGCCCGCTCTCGGCATTGAGTGCCCCCGGATTTGGGGGCGCTCGGTATGCTTGTCATGGCGCTGTCATCGGATTTCAGTATACATGCGCCTGCCCGCGAAGGAGGGTTGGATTTTCGCCTGCCTATAAGTATTCGACTGCTGGATTAGCTTTTTTTCTTATTTACAAAGCATAGCGATTGGGTGCTTTATTGCCTCTTGAATGCGGGTGCATTTACTGGGCTGCGTTGGGCCTTAGGGGTTGTCTTCGCAGGCCGGAGTTAATTGAACACATAGGTGGAATGAGGTGTATATGTCAGATCAGCGCGTATCAGGGACCGTCAAATGGTTCAACGACAGTAAAGGGTTTGGGTTTATCGAACAAGAAGGCGGTTCAGACGTGTTCGTTCATCACTCAGCAATTCAGACGGATGGGTTTCGGTCCCTGAAGGAAGGTCAGCGAGTGACAATGGACGTTGTTGAAGGTCAGAAAGGGCCACAGGCAGAAAAGGTTTTCGTTGAATAAGATGTGATGTGTTTCGGCGGCTGCCGACATCTGCAGTCGCCCCATTTTTCCCTCTGGTTGCGGTTCCCTATTATCCGCGTTTTTTACTGACACAGCGTATGTTTAAGGCGCTTGGCGGTACTGGTAAACTGCCAATGACAGTGCTACTGTTAGCCACATACAGGGCGACCGGACTGTTGCCGAATAACTATGCAGGACGCAGTGAGGCATCGCTAGGGGAGTACCTTCAAGAGTGGCAGGTTCGGACGACAAAAAGCCCACTACGTTTCGTGTTATTGAAAATGAGCTTGACTGCGATCATTGTGAGGCGAGAGACCGTTGTCCTGGCTCGGAGCTTTCTCAGTCTCAGCTGAAACAGCTCAGCGACATTACCACGACTCGCGGCCCTTTCCAGTCAGGTCAGGCGATTTATCGCATGGAAGACCATTTCCGGTCTTTGTTCGTTATCCAGAAAGGCGCGGTAAAAATCGAGTCGGTGTCCGAAGATGGCGCCAATATGGTGGATGGTTTTTACTTTATTGGCGAGATGTTTGGGGTTGATGCCATTGGTGACGATTATTACCGCAATGATGCCATCGCCTTAGAGACAACTTGGGTCTGCGAGTTGCCGTACACTAAGCTTGAAACCCTCTGCACATTGTTGCCTGAATTGCAGCGCAAGATTTTTATGATGCTCGGGCACCAAATCCGCAAAATTAATGAAAACCTCGTCCACAACCGCAGCCTGTCAGCAGAGAAGCGGGTGCTGCAGTTTTTAGAGACGCTGAGCGACAGTAATGTCGTCAAGAAAAATCATCAATGCCAGATGCAGTTGCCCATGTCTAAAGGTGACATGGCGTGTTACCTCGGCTTGCGGCCAGAGTCTCTCAGCCGCGCGCTAGGAAAGCTCTCCAGCGACGGCGTTATCCGCAATCACGCCCGCAAAATTGAGCTGTTACAGCACAACACCTCGTTCGAGCTGGCTTACAAGTAAACCTGCTGCCTGCCCCCGAAATTGGCGACAGTCTCAGGCGGGTTCCTGAGGTGCGTACTCGGGGTGTGTCACGATAAAACGTTTCAGTACCAGTCTCAGCTTGTCAGCTTCTTGGGTATGGCCGTGTTTCTCAGCTTCTTCAATATCATCAAGAATGATACGCCGAATCATGGGCACGCCGTCGGGCGAGTGAATCAGGTACTCGGCCAATTCCACCGCGACGACATCGGGCACGTGTTCGTGTGTGGCAATGGCTTCGACTTCTTCTTCGGTGAGGTCACAAAGGCCGAGGCAATCAATGAGCGATAACATGGTAAGTCCCTCCTATTTGTCATTATGTGCGGTAGGGCAGGCGCCAGATTCAGTGGCTGGGTCTGATGCTGCCGCTGTGGTGAATGGCAGTGCAATCCATGCTGCTCAAACACCACGAGATTCGTACACAGTATGGTATAAAACTGATCGCCTGTAACTGTCCAGAATCAAAAAGTTGCTATTTACCAGATGCCCGCATCCACACCGGCTGACAGCAACTGGCCAAGCTCTTCACACTGCGTGACAAATGTTGACTGAAAATCACCTTGGCACAGCAGTGGCGGCTGGATGGCGTTCCAACGCAAGCCACTGACAATGCGTTCAACGGCAGTGATGGTGCCTGTACCGTCAAGTCCGGCACGCACCATCAGGGCGTAGGGACGACCTTGAGTGTGTTCGAGGCAGGGGTAGTAGATGCGATCAAAAAAGTCTTTAAGCGCGCCACTCATATAACCGAAATTTTCCGTGGTGCCCAGTAAGTAGGCATCGGCGTTCAGCACATCATCGGCGGTGGTCTGCAGGGGCGGTTGACATCGGACAATGACGTCGCAATCGGCGGATTGTGCGCCTTGGGACAAGGCGTCCGCGAGCTGGACCATATTGGGTGAGGGGGTATGGCAACAGATCAGTAGCGTTCGCGGCATGGTAGCAACCTATCACTCCCCACATCGCTAGAGGGTGCGATGAATTTCACAACGGCTGGGTGACAATACCCTGACGGTGTCGTGGATTGAGCTTAGCACAGCGCCAGGATGGCAGCGGTGGAAAAAACGCCATATCGGCCGCTATGGAGTCAGGCGAGCGAGTATTTTTTTGATTTTTTTTTTCGAGCGATTAGTATTTCGCATCTTGTCGGAAAAACACACAGAACATCGAGTATGCGAACATTATCTTGTGCCATTGTCGTCCAGGGGCTGGCGACACCATGATTTTTGGATTGGGCCGTCGGGCGACACCAAATTTTATCGATACCATCATTTCACCGCTGTTTGCTGGACGCATTGGTTTGGTGGCTTGCCCTGGTGTGCGCATTAAAGGTGGGCAGAGTCAGAAAGTGGCGCGCAACCTCAAGGCGGATGTGCAAGAAATCGTCGATTGGGGGGCAAGCGGCGTTGTGACGCTGGTTGAGGAGCATGAGTTGTCCATCGCGGGTGTGTCTGATTTACCAGAACGCCTGGATGCTGCTGGGCTGTGGTGGCGACATCTGCCGATGATGGACATGTACATCCCCGAAGAAGACTTTGAGCAGACTTGGGAACACGAAGGTGCGCGAATCCGCAGCTTGCTTGAAAACGGCGATGGCGTCATATTGCACTGTTATGCAGGTCTGGGGCGAACAGGCTTGTTGGCTGCCAAAATACTCGTCGAGTTTGGCATGGTGCCTGAAGAGGCCATCACGCTCGTACGCGAAAGCAACAAACGCCGTATCCAAACCCGCGAACAATCCGCGTATATCCGCGCCTTGAAAAACTGAGCCGCAGTCGGGGCAGTCGTTTACCCACTTGCTCCGGCTCAGACTTTACTGCGGTTAGCGATTGATGGTTTTCGCTTTGCCCAGTCGCTCAATAGAAACCACGCAGGCGCCACACAGCACCAGCAGCCCCCCAATAAAGGCAGACCAGCCGTAGTGACCGTAGATGAGCGTGGGCAGCCACGAGCCGGCTGCGCCACCCAAGTAATAGAACGAAATGTACAAGCCGTTCAGCATGCCCTTATTTTCGGCGGCCTGGTGGTTTAAGTATCCCGCCAGCACGGCATGGATCAAAAACATGCCCGTGACAAACAGCAACATATTCAGCAGTGACAATAAAACGCCTGTTGCGCCAAAGGCCGCCGTCGCTATGGCCAGCAATACCGCGCCGAGGCGCATCGTGGAGATGTCACCACCCAGTATCTGACTGATGCGTGCCGACGAGACCGCGATCATGACGCCATAGATATAGCCGGCATAGACCAGGGCAATCATCAGGTCAGAAATCGTCGGATCAATGTCTTTTAACCGAAACGGTAGCCCGTTTAACATCGCCGCGAAAACAAAAAACGCAAAGAAGATCGTGAGCAAGCCATGGCGGAATACGCCTTGCTCGAGCACGCGCTTCGCGGCGCGTATGTCTATGCGCGAGAAGTCAATGCGTGTGGTCGCGGGTAGTTTGGCGATGGCCAGCATGCAGGCAAACAATGCAAGCCCTAGAACTACGAAGGTTGCACGCCAATCCACGATGTCTGAGATCAGGCCGCTGCTGAATCGTCCGGCAAATCCGCCAACAATGGTGGTGGCGACATAGGTCGACATCACGCGACGCACGGACGCTTGCTCCGCTGCCGCCGAGAAATAGGTCGTGACTGCAGTAAAAATTGCTGGGAAGCAAAACCCCTGAACAATTCTCGACGCCAATAACACGCTGTAGTCATTGGCAAACGCGAATGCGATCTGGCTCACTGCGAGTATCAATAAAGCCCAAAAAAGCAAGAGTCGCGCGGGCACGGCTTCAATCAGATAGCCGTAGAGGATGGGGGCCAATCCTAGCGGCAAAAGGCTGGCGCTGATGAGCAGGGAGATTTGTGAGTGGCTGACGCCGAAGTGTGCCGCTAACCCAGGCAGAATCGGTTGCGGTGCATAGAGCGCGCAAAAGGCGAGACACGCTGTGACCAATAGAATGTGTTTTTCGCGTTTTGTCATTGGTGAGTATTCGATGGGCGTTGCGAGTGATCGCTACTCGTCGTCGGGTGCATCGGCAAAGTATCGGGCTGGCGTCTTGCCGGTCGCCTTGCGAAACATATGAATAAACGCACTTTGGCTGTCGTAGCCCAGTGCGTCGGCTACATCGCCGACGGTGCGCTGATCAGCGAGCATCCTCAACGCGCACAGGAGCCGGGCTTGTTGGCGCCATTGGCCAAAGGTCATGCCGGTCTCGGCGCGAAAGTGCCGGCTCAGGGTGCGGCTGCTCGCACCGACCACGCGCGCCCAGTCGCCCAGTGTCCGTGTGTCGTTCGGTTCGGCTTGTATTGCTTGGGCGATGCGCTGGAGCCGATTGTCGCTGGGTGTCGGTAAGTGGATGGGCGCTTGGGGTAAACTGGCGAGCTGGTCGAGCAACACTGCGACCAAGCGCCCTTGTTCACCTGATTCATCATACAAAGTCGGGTAGCTTGACGCCTCCCGAATCAGCGCCGCCAGCAAGGGGCTGATGGCCACCATGCTGCAAGTCGGTGGCATGTGAGTGGATACCTCCGGTGTGAGGTAGAGATTGCACAAGGCCGTGCGTTTTAAGAACTGTACCCGGTGCGCCAAACCCGAGGGAATCCAGACCGCGCGATGTGGCGGTACCACCCATATCCCTTGCTCCGTGTCCGTCGTCATCAGTCCGCAGCGGGCATAGAGCAGTTGCCCTCGGCGATGGCTGTGCGTCGGGATCTCATCGCCGAGCTGCCGGCGCGCGACGCGGATGACGAGCGGACGCGGCGTATCTTCAAGGTCTTGGATCGTGCGCATTCGTTCGCTGAGCCATGCGTTCGATGCGTCGGCATTTGTCTCTTTTGCGATGTTATTTGGCATAACCTAGAGTTTACGCCAGAACGAGGCACAAGTAGAGTGTGACTTAGTTTGCACCTCCGAGAACACCGCTCATGAATACGCGCATACGCTCGTTCTTGAATCGCCCAGAAATGCTGTTGTTTGTCTTGGCAGCGGCCATGCCATTGGCTTTTCGCGTGTGGTCTAGCCTGCTGAACAACTTCGCCGTTGAGCAGGCGGGGTTTACGGGCGTCGAGATTGGCATTTTGCAAAGCTTGCGCGAAATACCGGGGTTTCTCTCGTTTGCCGTGGTGTTTATGCTGATTTTCATCCGCGAGCAGAGTTTGATGATTCTCGCGCTGATCGTCATGGGTATAGGGACGTTGTTAACCGGCTATTTTCCGTCGATTGTCGGTTTGTACATCACCACGGTCATTATGTCGGTGGGGTTCCATTACTACGAGGCGATTAATCAGTCGCTGAGCTTGCAGTGGTTTTCCAAAGAAACGGCCCCTGAAAAGATGGGCAAAATGATCGCTATCGGCTCCTTTACCTCGTTGATCGCTTTTGCCTTGATCTACGCAGCGCTGAGCTGGTTTTCGCTAGAGATGCGGACAGTGTATCTATTGGGTGGTGGAGCCACGGTGTTGAGCGGGCTGATGTGCTGGTATGGGTTCCCGACCTTTCCAGAGGCTGTTGAGCAGCGCAAACGCCTGTTCCTGCGCAAGCGCTATTGGCTGTTCTATGCCCTGACATTCATGTCCGGTGCGCGCCGACAGATATTTGTGGTCTTCGCCGCGTTCCTGATGGTGGAGAAGTTTGGCTTTGATGCCTCTGCCATGGCGTTGATGTTCCTTGCAAACGGCGTATTGAGCATGTATTTCGCGCCTTTGATCGGGCGACTCATCGCGCGCTACGGTGAACGCAAATCGCTGACCCTGGAATACGTCGGTCTGGTCCTTGTGTTTGTCGCCTATGCCTTTGTCGACACGGCCTGGATTGCGGTGGGCTTGTACATTATTGATCACCTGCTGTTCTCCATGGCCATTGCGATCAAAACCTATTTCCAGAAAATCGCCGACCCGCGCGACATGGCCCCGACAGCGGGTATCGCTTTCACCATCAATCACATCGCTGCGGTATTTTTGCCGGCGGTGTATGGTGTGCTGTGGCTGTACTCACCCCCCGCCGTGTTTTTAACCGGCGCCGCATTGGCGTTCGGCTCACTGGTGCTCGCCCGCCTGATCCCTGAAAACCCCAAGGCCGGGCAGGAAACCCGCTGGCAGCGTCCGCTCGCGACCGAGGCGGGTTAGGCCTGTGGGCATCCCAGGCCGGGCAAATTTAGGCGTGTTTTTTTCCCTACAAGTGGTAGAATGCCGCCCTCAGCGCGCCCTTAGCTCAGCTGGATAGAGCATCAGGCTTCGAACCTGACGGTCGGGAGTTCGAATCTCTCAGGGCGCGCCATTCATCATTCTCCTCTCTTGCTTGTCGCTCTTTCAGATCTCCACTGTCGCTTTATGCCAGTAGCGCGTCCCGCAGTGCGATGCCGAGTGTGTGTGCGGAGGCCGGATTTTGGCCTGTGATTAAGCGACCATCCACGACCACGTTTTCTGCCCAGTTGTCCGCGGGGACATGGATGGCGCCACGCGCTTGCAGCGTGGAGGCGAGTAAAAAGGGCACGACGTCGGCCAACCCGACGGCCTGTTCTTCGGCATCGGTAAATGCCGCGATGCGTTTGCCGTTGACGATGTAGTCCCCGTTGTTGTCTTTCAAGTTGACCAGGCCGGAAGGCCCGTGGCACACCGCAGCGAGTGCACCGCCTTGGGACCAGACTGCGCGCGCCAGTTCTTGCACCTGAGGATTGTCGGGGAAGTCCCACATGGTGCCGTGGCCACCCACGTAAAAGACGGCGTCAATGTCTTGGGCGATCAAGGCGTCGGCGGTGGGTGTGTCGGCGAGTTGTTGCTGCACGTCGGAGTCCTGCAAAAAGGCCCGGCAGACGGGATCAGAGTCTGCGGCGTCCTGTCCGTCAATCGGCGGTTTGCCGCCGGCGATGCTGGCAAAACGAACGGCGATCCCGGCGTCGTTCAATACGGCCCATGGGTGTGCGGCTTCACTGAGGTAAAAGCCGGTGGCTTCGCCGTTTTCCCCCTTTTGGTTATGACTGGTTAGAATAAATGCTACAGTCTTTTGGTCGTCTGATGTGCTCATGATGATCTCCTATATCGTCGTGTTTTAGCTTACAGCGTTAAGTTACCTGGACTACGCGGTGAAGAAATAGGTGGTTTAAGGACTTAGATTTATTCCAAATTGGAATGATTGTGGATAAATTTCAAAGTATTCAGCTTTTTACACGCGTCGCAGCCCTGGGCAGTTTTTCGGCGGCGGCGCGTGAGGTCGGACTGACCCAGTCTGCGGTGAGTAAAGCGATAGCGTCCTTGGAAGACGGCTTGGGCACACGGCTATTGAATCGCAATACACGTCGGCAATCGCTCACGGAAGCAGGTGAGCGCTATCTCGCCCATTGCGCACCCATGCTGGATGGACTACAACAGGCCGAGGAAGCGCTGCACAGCAGTGCGACAAGCTTGCACGGGCGGCTGCGGGTGACAGCACCTGTCCCCTTTGGTGCGCGGTTTGTCGCGCCCGCCCTCGCCGTGCTCCAACAGCATCACCCAGGCTTGCGTGTGCATGTGGATCTGACTGACGAACAATTGCCGATTGCCAGCATGGCTTACGACTTGGCGATTCGTCTGGGGGAGGCGGGGTCTGAAACGACTGTGGTCAGTACCTTGGGTCAGAGTGAATTCCGTTTGGTGGCCAGTCCGCAGTACCTTGCGCAAAACGCGCAGGCAGATGATGTTACCAGCTTGGATCAGCACCGTTTGCTGGGCTTCAGTCGTGAACGCACGAGCCATCAGAGCGTGTGGCATGTCGAGACCGGGGAGCACAGGTCAATCAAGGTCGGCAGGTTTTCTTGCAACAGTTTGGCGGGACTGCATGCCGCTGTACTGGCGCATCAGGGGATTGCTGTGTTGCCACTGTGGTTAATCCAAGACGATGTCGGTCAGGGTCGACTGAGTATTTTATTGCAAGCATGGAGGCCTCGAGCTTATCCCATCTTGGCGGTGTATCCGAGCACGCGGCAGATCCCGCTCAAGGTGCGTCGTGTGGTTGGGTACTTACGCGATCACTTGCGACAGCATGAGCATTTGTTGGTGCAACGCGCGTGATGTTGTCGCTTGATCACCTACGTCTGGGTCATTGGCTGGAACGTGTTGTGCACAATAGCCTGGCATATTTTATGAATGATCTGCTGAGATGCTCGCAGTGTTTCTTTAGCGCGATTGCCACTAGCCTATGAATTTATTGTTTGTCAGCAGTACTCGACAACTTGCCAATCCTTATCTCGATCAGTCCGTTCGCTATCGCTGCTATAACATCGCGGAGGTGTTGACCAAGACCCGGCAGGCGAACGTGCACATCGTGAGCTTGAGTCGGTTGCGACTCAAGTCCCTCAAGCACTATGATGTTGTCGTCTTCCACCGTCCTATTGCCGCGCGCATTATCCATCGGGCCATCGCTGAGCTAGACAGCTTGGGCATTCTACGCGTGGCAGATTATGACGATCTGATTTTTGATCCGGCGCAAGCGTCGGGGTCGCCCCTGTTTGTGAATGGTTTTCGTTCGCTGCCGGAAACGCGCGATTACTTCGAGCGAAACCGACGCGTATTCAGCACATTTCGTTATTTTACGGTCAGTACAGAGCCTCTTAGAGAACGGGTGTTGGCACTGCAGCCAGATGCAGACTGTCGTGTGATCAGAAACGCACTGTCCGCGCACTGGTTGAGTCAGTTACATGATGCCGATGCGGACGCATCCAAGTTTGTTATGGGGTACTTCTCCGGTAGCCACAGCCATGACAAGGACTTTCTCAGTGTTTCCTCGGTACTGGCGGAGCATATGCACACGCATCGCAACGCCTATTTGCTATTGGTGGGGCAGTTGGGCATTGATGAAGCCCGTTTCCCGCGCAACCGCACCGTCCGCTTCGGGCGCGTGCGATATGGTCAGTTGCCGCAGTTGCTGGGCCGGTGTTCCGTGACGCTAGGGCCGTTGGTCGATGGGGCATTTAATGCGTGTAAATCGGGGATTAAGTTTCTTGAAAGTGGAGCCTTGGGTGTGCCATTTATTGGATCACGGATTGAAGATATTGCGCGGCATGCATGCTCTGATGCGGTGTTGGCCGACTCGACTGAACAATGGTCAGACAAGCTTGAGCAGCTATCCGATTCTCATACACGTGCCGCTTTAGGCGAATCGTTGCAAGCGCATGTGCTCGATACCTGCCTTGCGGACGCCACAACGCGCACTTTTTCTGAGGCAATACACGCGTGGGCGGTGAGATGAATATTGCCATCGTGACGTTTCGTCCCGAGAATCCGCACCCCTCTGTGCGGCAACAAAAGTCGCGCGCACTGCAACATGCTGTAGATCATGTGTTCAACGCGTCCTTATCGGCAATGAAGGCGACCACGGTTCAGGTGGATACGGCTGATCAATTAACTGCAGTTGTGGCACAGTTTGATCGTGTGATCATATTAAGCAAGCCTGACACCAGCTGTGAAGGTATGTCTACACCCATATTGTGGTTATGGATTGCCGCCGAGAAGTCTGCGACCTCGTACCGTGTGAACGTGCGTGGCGATCATCTGCCGCAACCCTTAAGCGTAGGGGATGCACTCGCTGTCGATGATACCGCCTCTGAAGCCTGGTACTATTCTGCCTTTGCACCGCCCTTGCTAGCCTGGGAGCCAATGCTGCTGTCAAAAAATACAAGCACGGTAGCAATAGCCGTTGGGGATCTTTCTGCGGAGGAGACGCGTGCTGCTTCGCTAGAGTCAATATTACACGCTGTCTTGCAGCGCGCATTTGCGCCTGATCGTCATTTGTCGGTGGTGCTTTTTCCGGATATGCCTCGCGCCGATGACAAGAGCCTTGACGAATTGTGTGGGCGGGTGGAAAGCTTTTCAGCAGTACGGAATGTACATGTGCAGAATTACGCGCGTTTCAGTTATGCAAGCACGGAGCATCTGACCATGCTCAAAGGCTTTGATCTCATCGTCAGTGTGGAGAGTGATCAAGGCGTGGATGGTTTGTCTATTCACGGTCACTGCCGGTTTATTGGAAAGCAGGCCAGTCATGCAGAGGTGGGATTTGTTGAGCTGGGTCAGGCGGAGTATCTGTCTCGCCGCGATCAGCAGGCGGATACTGTCTTGATCTATCGTGACGAACTGGTCCATTGTGTTGCAGCTTTTGTGGATGATGACGCCATTGCCCAGCCGTCACTGCCGGCTTTGGATACGCCCGTGAGAGAAGAAATACTGGCCTTAAATTTCTTGCCAACATGGGTTAACGGGCGCACTGCTTGGGGAGACAGGCTATTGATATGGCAGCGTAAGTTTCATAAGTTTCGTATGGAGCCTGAGCGCTTTTTTGCTGATTCCAAGTTGCCCTGGCTAGCTGGGCCTTGGCGATTTTTTAAGACAATCCAAGATGTCATTCGTTCGCGTCGTCGCGCTTCATAGGCGTTTTGCTAACGGGCGTTGGCACAGCGATGACTTTGCCCAGGCCCGGGCAATGGCGCTTGCGAAGCCAAACTCATGGGCCATGGCGCTGTATGTGAAAATGCTGCTGTGGCGGGCGGCGTCGGCTGAGACAACGGAGGAAGTCGTGAGTCGACTTCGCAGGGTTCGACGCCCGCACGTCATCATCACGCGTTGGCTAATTCCCTTATTATTGAGTCAGCAGCGGCACGAGGCAGCGTTGCTGTTTTGCACACAGGCGCCGAATGTTCTGAAGTACTTCTTTAAATGCAATCCTGCGGTTTTGCGTTTTTGCTATGCTGAGGGATTGCCGGTGCACCGTCAGGCGTATGCACGCCAGTCTGTGGAGCAATTGTTTGCCAAGACGCGGCCCTTGTCTGAGTATTTGGTCGCGAATCAACACTGTGCGATGAGCGTGGTGGGGAATGCACCCGTCTCGCAAGTTTCGGAGCACGCGCGATCCCGCGGCAGTCTGATTGATGCTCACCCGCTGGTGGTCAGATTTAATCGGTGTGATACCCAGTCGGCTGACATTGCGGGAGGCAAGACGTCGCTGTGGGCGGCTAACCCGGCCTTGGCGGATTTCTCTGCGTTGTTACCTCACGGCGCTGATGTGCTGTTGTCAGGCGTGAATCTTTATTACAAGCCGGGTTCGCTGTTGCAACGTTTGGGAAAGCTTCCGGCGAGTCAAGTGTCTATCTATACCGCTGATGCGATTGATTGGGCCGATTTGGTGGCATTGCTGCAGGCGCCGCCCAGTGCGGGTTTGTTGATGGCCTATTGCGCGCAGAAACACCACGGCCACGGCGACAACCGGTTCTTCGGTTTTTCGGGTGGGCTCAGTCGCCAGAATCACAGTAATGATGATGCAGTATTTTCTGGTCGGCACAACTGGGCCGCAGAGAGAGCGCCGTATCAGCAGCTCATGCCGAACAGCATGCCGTGATGCGAGAGGGCAATCACCGGCCGCTTGGGTCATAAGCGTGGACGTGCGGGCCGGAAACTGATGTGTTCCGGCCAGGATTCACGACAGCTGATAAGGACTAATCGTCTTTATCGTTAGCATTAATTCCCAATGTCTTTTCTAGCTGCTTGCAGTATGACTCGATAATCTTCACACGTGCGAAGTATTTGTTATTCCCTTCGACCAGCGTCCAAGGTGCATTTCGGGTGCTGGTGCGCTCGATCATTTCGTGTACCGCCATTTCATATGCACCCCATTGCGCCCGGTTGCGCCAGTCTCCGTCGGTGAGCTTCCAGCGCTTGTAAGGGATTTTTTCACGTTCGCCAAAGCGTTCGAGTTGTTCTTCGGGGGTGATGTGTACCCAGTATTTCATCAGTACAATGCCGTGTTCAACCAGCTGCTCTTCGAAGCTGTTGATTTCTGCATAAGCACGTTGCCATTCATGATTGCGAGCAAAACCCTCAATGCGTTCTACCAAAACACGGCCATACCATGATCGATCAAATATGCTGACTTTACCCGCGCGGCTCAGGTGGCGCCAAAAACGCCACAGGTAGTGGTGCGCGTTTTCCTCATCGGTCGGTGCCGCAAACGGCAATACGCGATAGTCGCGTGAGTCCATGGCGGCGGTCAGTCGACGGATGGCGCCACCCTTGCCGGCGGCATCCCAACCTTCAAACACCAGCATGCTGGAGATACCCCGAGCCTTGG
The DNA here is from genome assembly GCA_003511825.1 of Gammaproteobacteria bacterium. GTDB lineage: Bacteria > Pseudomonadota > Gammaproteobacteria > Granulosicoccales > Granulosicoccaceae > UBA7957. Next base: position 21,452 of record DOIU01000135.1, read on the forward strand.
CTTCACGGTACAGTCGATTAAGTCGGCTTTGCTGTTTTTTCAGTTGTGTTTTGTAGTCGGGGCGTTCAAGTTGTTGGGTCATGTCCAGTGTGGACAAGATGGTTCGGGTCGGCGCGGGGACGATTTGCACTTGCTTGGGGTCGACGATTTGGCTGTCTTTTTCCTGCTTTTCTTCAGCCCGCTTTTTGAGGGCTTCGGCGACAACTTTCTGTTCGATGTCCCATGTTTTCAGGTGCTGGCGTACGGCGTCGCGAATATGTCGGGCGACGGTGATCTCACGATAGCGCGATTGTTCACCTTCCACGATAGTCCATGCGTTTTCGCCACTGGATGTATTGAGAATGGTGCGTTCAGCTGTGCGAATAAAGCCGTCGTAATTCTTCCAGTTGCGCCAGTCGTTGTCGGTGACACGCCAGGCTTGATGCGGGTCGTTTTCAAGTTTCTTTAGGCGTTTTTTCTGTTGTGACTTTCCCAGATGCATCCAGAATTTGATAATCAGCGCGCCGTCTGCGGCCAGTTCTTTTTCAAAGCCTTGAATGCGGGCTAGCTGCTCGTCAAATTCCGGTGTACCGATGCGTCCCCAGGCGTGATCGACAACAGGCTTGGAGTACCAGGCGCTGAGGAACATACCGATCTGGCCTTTTGGAGGAAGATCACGCCAATAGCGCCAGAACTCGGGCCGTTCAGATTCTTCGTCGGAGGGGTCTGAATAGGCGTTCGTGACCAACCAACGTGGGTCCATCCAGCTCGAAAGTCGGTTGACAGTTTCACCCTTGCCGGCACCATCAACGCCAGCGAATACGACAATAACTGGAAACTTCGCAAGTCGCAGATCCTGTTGTAGTTGTAGAAGCTCCTCTCGGAGTCTTGATTCTTCCTTGTCGTACTCCTCAGAGCTGATCTTATTACCCAGTTCTGCCACTTCGAACATAGTCCTCTCCTGTCGTGTGTGTGTTGTTGTTTTCTCTTAAGGAAAGGGGTGCACAATTCGCACCGACCCCGCCTTGCGCCGGCTAATGATGGCGATTATTTGTCATCAATCTTACGGTTTTACTGCGATGAGTACAAACCGGTAACAACGCAAGGTCGGGGAGTGCGGTGTTTGCAGGGGAGGGCGGGAGACGGGGTTACTCCAATCGAAAGCCGATTTTCAAGCTTACCTGCCAATGGCTGATCTCGCCGTCCTCGATATGGCCACGGGTTTCGACGACCTCAAACCAATTGATGTGTTTAATGCTCTCAGACGCTTTTTTTATGGCATTGCGAATGGCGTCGTCGGAGCTCTCGGTTGAGCTGCCAGTGATTTCGACTTTCTTATAGATATGATCGTTCATACAGTCCTCTCGGTGCGGTTGAGCGTCATCACACTGTATCAGAGTCGAGAAGTGTCGTTTGCCAAATCAAGCGCATTGTCTGTGTGTATCGAGGTTGGCTGCTGGCGCTAAAGACCCTCCACATCGCCTTCATGACCACGTATGGCTTCCCGAATGCGGTCCGGTATGCGCAGACTCTTGCCCTCTTGGTAGTCACACCAAACGATGACTGCCGTTGACGTAAATACGGGAGCTGGTTCACCGTTCGCGAAGATCGCGGCTTCAATGGTTGCGCTGCTGCTGCCCACGCGGGTGATTCTCGATCCCGTTTCCAGCTTGGCCGGGTAGTGCAGTTGGCCACGAAAATTGCAGTGCAGGTCGGCGATGACCCAGCCGACTTGAGCGCCAGGAAGGAGATCACTATGCATGACCTCTTCTATATAGGCAATTCGGGCGGACTCGATGTAGCGCAAGAACAGGGTGTTGTTGACGTGACCGAGCATGTCACAGTCGCCCCAGCGCACGTGTTCTTCGGTGATGTGCGTGAATTGTGCCAGATTCATGGGTTGCCTCGTGTTGGAATTGATTTTTATAACGCAATTTGCTATTTTCGTCCGCACTTGACGTAAACGTCAAGAGATAAGAACCAGATTTCTGCCAAAGAAGCACCGCAAGCCGACACTTTGCACAACCACGTAAGTGAGGAACTTCTTAATGAATGATGACTTTTTCTCGATCTCAGAGCTCGCCGATGAGTTCGATGTAACGCCCCGAACGTTACGCTTTTATGAAGCGCAAGGAATTTTGAGTCCTAAGCGTGAGGGTACGAAGCGACTCTTTTCGCCACGTGATCGTGTGCGCCTGCGGCTGGTTGTGCGTGGTAAGCGACTTGGATTCTCGCTCCTAGAGCTGAAGAACATCATTGATATGTATGACAGCGAAGTGGGCGAAGCGGGTCAATTGCAGTACTTGCTGAAGCGCATCCATGATCAATGCGCTGAGCTGGAGCACAAACGTCAAGATATCAACGATACGCTGCGAGAACTGCACATGACGGCGGCGCGCTGTATAGAAGGCTTGGCGGAAAAGTACTGTAAAGATGACGGCACGTCAGCCATGCATGGGGAGTCCATGGGGGTTGCGATGAATTCAGACGCTGATTTTCAAGCCCCAGGCCGAGAGCTGAACGATGTCTGAGTCAATGACGAAGCCAGAGCCAGTGCTGTTGCGAGAGGATACGGATGCCTGCGTGACCTTGACCCTGAATCGTCCATCGCAATTCAATGCCTTATCTGAAGAGCTCTTATCTGCATTGCAAGAGGCGCTGTCGTCGATTGCAGAGGATGCCAGCAAGACTGTGGTTGTGATTGCCGCTAACGGCAAGGCGTTTTGTGCAGGGCATGATCTCAAACAGATGCGTGCCAACCCTGACAAAGCCTACTACCAGCAACTCTTTACGCAATGCGGCGAAGTCATGAAAACCATCAATGCGATGCCGCAAATTGTCGTCGCCAAAGTGCAGGGCATCGTGACCGCAGCGGGTTGTCAGCTCGTTGCGCAGTGCGATTTAGCGGTCGCGGTGGATAGCGCGCGGTTTGCTGTCTCGGGGATTAATGTGGGTTTGTTCTGCAGTACGCCGGCGGTAGCGCTGAGTCGCAATATGTCGCGCAAACGCGCTATGGAAATGCTCGTCACCGGCGATTTTATTGATGCGGCCACAGCGCAAGACTACGGCTTGATCAATCGAATGGCGCCACAGGATGCGCTTGACGCGGAGGTTGCGCAGCTCGTTGATCGGATCTGTGCCAAGTCGTCTGTTGCGATTGCCCATGGAAAGCAGCTGTTCTATCGCCAACTCGAGAGGGATTTGTCGGGTGCTTACGCGCAGTCGGCAGAGGTCATGGCGTGCAATATGATGAATGAAGACGCCGCTGAAGGTATTGACGCGTTTATGCAAAAAAGAAAGCCTGATTGGAAGGGTTGCTAAACATGCACGTAGAAAACCACACATTCTTGGTCACAGGTGGTGCTTCTGGCCTTGGCGGTGCGACAGCGCGTCGATTATGTGACCGTGGCGGGAATGCCATTCTTGTCGACGTGAATCCTGAGCTGGGTCAGAAAACGGAGGCCGAATTGGGCCAGAAAGCCCTGTTCTGCCAAGCAGATGTGAGCAGTGAGCAGGAAGTCTCGCAAGCCATCGCCCAAGGCATGGAACGGTTTGGCGCTATCCACGGTGCGATTAATTGCGCTGGCATCGTCCCGGTCGCAAAAATGCTAGATCGCGATGGAGACCCGCATGATCTCGGGTTGTTTAATAAAGGCATTGCCGTCAATTTGATCGGTACCTTCAATGTTAATCGGCTGGCAGTTGCCGAGATGGTTAAGAACACGCCCAATGAAGACGGGGAACGCGGCATCATCATCAACACGGCCTCGGTCGCCGCCTTTGACGGCCAGATCGGCCAGATCAGCTATGCAGCTTCCAAGGGGGGCATTGTCGGCATGACATTGCCCATGGCGCGTGAGATGGCGCGCCATGGTATTCGCGTCATGACATTGGCGCCCGGGATTTTCGATACGCCGATGATGGCAGGCCTGCCTGAGGCCGCTAGACAATCTTTGGGCGAACAAGTGCCCTTTCCATCACGCTTGGGTAAGCCTGAGGAATATGCGTTGATGGTGAACCAGATCATTGATAATCCCATGTTGAACGGCGAAGTGATTCGTCTGGATGGCGCCATTCGCATGGCGGCAAAGTAAATCTCTCCCTCTCTGTTCGCTGGGCAACAACGTACGCGCAGCCCAGCGAACTTTTTTAGGGCACTGTCCCGCTTTTCATTGTTTTACTGGCTGCCACATCTGGGTCTCCGGCTATGGGTGGTGTGAAGCTTGCTAACGCTTCCAGCACATAACCCTGTTTCCTGGATGTAAGCGCTATGACAAAAGGTATAATTTTGGCGGGCGGGTCTGGCACCCGGCTGTACCCCCTCACGCACGCGGTTTCTAAACAGTTGTTGCCGGTGTTTGATAAACCTATGATTTATTAT
>DOIU01000135.1:26137-26465 GCA_003511825.1 Gammaproteobacteria bacterium
ATAAACCTATGATTTATTATCCGCTGTGCACACTGATGCTGGCCGGAATCCGCGAAATCCTCATCATTTCCACGCCAACTGATTTGCCGCGTTTTGAGCGCATGTTGGGTAACGGTGAGCAATGGGGAATCTCCTTGAGCTACAAAGTTCAGCCGAGCCCAGATGGCTTGGCCCAAGCATTTGTGCTGGGCGAAGACTTCATCGGTGATGATGCTTGTGCGCTGGTTCTGGGTGACAACATCTTCTACGGCAGTCACATGAGCGCATTGCTCAAGTCGGCTGTTGACCAACAAGACGGGGCCTGTGTTTTTGCGTATCGTGTGGGTGA
>DOIU01000157.1:0-586 GCA_003511825.1 Gammaproteobacteria bacterium
ACCAAGACACCCCCGGCGAGTATTCTGCTGAAGAAAGCTGCAGGTATTAAGAGTGGCAGTGGCACGCCCAATAGGGAAAAGGTTGGCAAGGTTACGCGTGAGCAGTTGGAAGAAATCGCTAAAGCGAAAGAGCCAGATCTCACTGCGGCCGATCTTGATGCCGCTGTGCGAACCATTGCCGGCAGCGCCCGTAGTATGGGCCTCGAAACGGAGGGCGTGTAAATGGCTAAGTTGAGCAAGCGCGCAAAACTGATTGCGGAAAAAGTGGACGCGGATAAGGTCTATACCATCGATGAAGCGTTGTCGCTGATTAAAGAAGTCTCTTCGGTCAAGTTCAATGAAACTGTTGAAGTTGCGGTGAAGCTTGGCATTGACACACGCAAGTCAGATCAAAACGTTCGCGGTTCCACCGTGTTGCCAAATGGTACGGGTAAGGTTGTTCGCGTTGCGGTTTTCGCGCAAGGCGAGCAAGCCGAGAAAGCCACTGCAGCTGGTGCCGACATTGTTGGATTCGAGGATCTCGCTGATTCTATCAAGCAAGGTAATTTAGACTTTGACGTTGTTATTGCCAGTCCTGATGCGATGC
>DOIU01000157.1:904-16689 GCA_003511825.1 Gammaproteobacteria bacterium
TTGCCAGTCCTGATGCGATGCGAGTGGTCGGTGCACTGGGTACTGTCTTGGGGCCTCGCGGCCTGATGCCTAACCCTAAGGTGGGCACGGTAACACCTGATGTCGAGGGAGCGGTGAAGAATGCCAAGGCTGGTCAGGTTCGCTACCGTGCAGACAAGGGTGGCATTGTGCATTGTCCTCTGGGCAAGGTTGATTTTGACGTCACTGCACTTGCTGAAAACCTTCAGGCCTTGGTTTCAGACTTGGTCAAATCCAAGCCGGCAGCTGCAAAAGGCGTCTATATGAGCAAGATCACGGTCTCTTCTACGATGGGACCCGGGCTGACGATCGATCATAGCCCACTGTTGTAATACTTTTCGACTTGCCAGTCTGGCAGGTCTTTACCGACTTTGAGTGAGCAAGCCCAGGCTTGGCACATCAAAGACCGCAGGTGCATTGATATGCTTAATTGCCTGCGCAGATGGGAGCTGTACATGATCGCTTGTACAGTTGCCAGCAAGGGGCGGAATTCATTCCGCAATGTGTAACGGGGAAGCCTGCTGACAGGCCGAACCTTTTTAATGAGGTGCTCTATGGCTCTGACTCTCGATGAGAAAAAAGCCGTTGTCTCCGAGGTTGCTGAAGTAGCGGCCCAGGCACACTCAGCTGTTGCGGCGGAGTACAGAGGTTTAACCGTAGGTCAACTGACCGAGCTGCGCGTCAAGGCGCGTGAGAACGGCGTTTATCTTCGGGTTGTAAAAAACTCTCTGGCACGCTTGGCAGTTCAGGGTACCGAGTTTGAGTGTATGCAAGATGGCTTGAAAGGGCCATTGATGCTGGCGTTTTCAGTTGAAGATCCAGGCTCAGCCGCGCGGATTATGCGTGATTTTGCCAAGGATAACGAAAAGCTTGTCCCCGCGTTTGGCGCGATTGGCGGGCAAAGACTGGAAGCGGCCGAGCTGTCAAAGCTTGCAGATATGCCTACCTACGATCAGGCCGTCAGTATGCTGATGTCTGTGATGCAGGCGCCTATCTCCAAATTTGCGCGTACGCTTAACGAAGTACCCGGCAAGCTTGTGCGTACCGTTGAAGCGGTTCGACTGGCTAAAGACGCATAATTGTTCACTTTTCACCGGTCTTGAGATCGGTAATTCCAGATTCAGGAGTTAAAAAATAATGGCTGTTTCTAAAGAAGATATTTTGGAAACCATTTCCAACATGAGCGTTATGGAGGTCGTTGATCTGATCTCTGCAATGGAAGAGAAATTCGGCGTCTCTGCTGCTGCCGCTGTCGCTGCTGCGCCGGCCGCTGCCGCTGAAGCAGGCGCTGCCGCTGAAGAGAAAACTGAGTTCGACGTTGTTCTGGCTAGCTTTGGCGACAACAAGGTTGCTGTTATCAAAGCAGTGCGTGGTGCAACAGGTCTGGGCCTCAAAGAGGCGAAAGAGCTGGTTGAAAGTGCGCCTGCACCTGTTAAAGAAGCAGCAAACAAGGACGAAGCCGAAGAGCTTAAGAAGAAACTTGAAGAGGCGGGTGCCGCTGTCGAGCTTAAGTAACTCTGCTCAGCGCGTGATAGCTCATATCACGCTGTAAACCTGCAGGTCGACGATGCTCGGAATCGTCGACCTTTCGCCGTTTGTATTTGAAGCAAATTTATATTCAGCGCCTCTGCACTTAAGAGTTATAGCCGAAATATGAGGAACGTCGATGGCTTATTCCTTCACTGAAAAAAAACGCATTCGAAAAGACTTCGGTAAGCGAACGTCAATACTGGAAGTGCCTTATCTGCTGCAGACGCAGCTGGATTCCTACCGCAATTTCTTGCAGAGCGACAAAGATCCCGACAGTCGCGAAGATGTCGGATTGCAAGGCGCGTTCCAGAGCGTGATGCCCATCGTCAGCTACTCAGGCAATGTTGAGCTGCACTATGTGAACTATCAGCTCGGCAAGCCGGCGTTCAACGAGCGAGAGTGCCGAATTCGTGGCCTGACTTTCGCGGCGCCGCTGCGAGTCCTGGTGCGGCTCGTCATTTATGACAAGACTGCTCCTGCGAGCAACAAAACGGTCAAAGACATCAAAGAGCAAGAAGTCTTTATGGGCGAACTGCCGCTCATGACAGACAACGGTACGTTCATTATCAACGGTACTGAACGCGTTATCGTGTCTCAGTTGCACCGGTCGCCGGGCGTGTTCTTTGATCATGATCGCGGTAAGACGCATTCCTCAGGAAAACTGCTGTTCTCTGCGCGGGTGATTCCTTACCGAGGCTCTTGGCTCGACTTTGAGTTTGACCCCAAAGATTGCATTTTTGCGCGGATCGACCGCCGCCGAAAATTGCCCGCGACGATTGTCCTGCGCGCATTGGGTTACGACACACACCAGATTCTCGATACCTTCTTTGATAAGACGAAGATATCGTTTTCCAAGACCAAAATTTCCATGGAGCTGGTCCCCGAGCGTTTGCGCGGAGAGACGGCAACATTCGACATTAAGGCCGGCAAAACGGTTATTGTCGAAGCAGGACGCCGAATCACGGCCAAACACGTCCGAGAGCTCGAAAAACAAGAAGTCACTAAGCTTGAAATCCAGCAAGAATATTTGGTTGGTAAAATCCTCGCCTTGGATCTTGTGGATGCAGAGACCGGAGAGCTGATTGCTGAGGCGAACACTGAACTGACGGATGAATTGATCCAGCAGATCATTGATGCCGAAATCAAAAACTGTGAGATCCTTTACACCAACGATCTTGACCGTGGCCCGCATGTTTCGAATACGCTGTCTATAGATCCAACGCGGACACAGCTTGAAGCGCAGGTTGAGATTTATCGGATGATGCGTCCGGGCGAGCCGCCAACGAAAGAAGCTGCGCAAAATCTCTTTAATAATCTGTTCTTCGAGGCAGATCGATACGATTTATCCTCGGTTGGCCGCATGAAGTTCAACCGACGCCTCGGACGTGAAGAGATCACGGGGCCCGGCGTATTGTCGCCAGAAGATATTCTCGATGTCATGCGAGTGTTGATCGATATCCGAAACGGTAACGGCACTGTGGACGACATTGATCACTTGGGTAACCGCCGTATCCGTTGTGTCGGCGAGATGGCTGAAAACGTATTCCGCGTTGGCCTCGTCAGGGTAGAGCGCGCAGTGCGTGAACGCTTGGGCATGGTCGAGAGTGAAGGCTTGATGCCGCAAGACATCATCAACGCCAAGCCTGTCGCAGCGGCGGTGAAGGAATTCTTTGGTTCAAGTCAGCTGTCGCAGTTCATGGACCAGAATAACCCGCTTTCAGAGGTGACGCATAAGCGCCGTGTTTCTGCGCTGGGTCCGGGTGGTCTTACCCGCGAGCGTGCCGGGTTTGAGGTGCGTGATGTTCACCCGACCCATTACGGTCGTGTTTGTCCGATCGAGACACCTGAAGGGCCGAACATCGGGCTGATCAACTCTCTGGCCGTCTTCGCACGTACTAATGAGTATGGCTTCCTGGAAACACCCTACCGCAAGGTAGAAAATGGTGTTGTGGTTGATGAGATTGTTTACTTGTCAGCCATTGAGGAAGGCAACTACGTCATTGCCCAGGCGAACGCGACTTTGGATCAAGAGGGGCGTTTGACTGATGATTTGGTGTCTTCACGTTTTGCCAATGAATTCACGATGTCGATGCCCGACAAAGTGCAATACATGGATGTTTCGCCCAAGCAAATCGTGTCCGTCGCTGCGGCACTGATCCCGTTCCTTGAGCACGATGATGCGAATCGCGCATTGATGGGGTCAAACATGCAGCGCCAAGCAGTGCCAACGCTGCGCGCTGAGAAGCCGTTGGTAGGTACTGGGATTGAGCGTATTGTGGCGGTCGATTCGGGCGCAGCAGTTATCGCTCGTCGCGGCGGTACTGTGGATTCTGTTGATGCATCGCGGATTGTTGTGCGTGTGAATGATGATGAGGCACAAGCCGACAGCGTTGGTGTCGACATTCATACCCTCACCAAATACACGCGTTCTAACCAGAACACCTGTATCAATCAGCGACCACTGGTTAAACCTGGCGATCAGATCGCACGGGGAGACGTGCTCGCGGATGGGCCGTCCACAGATATGGGTGAGTTGGCGCTGGGGCAGAACATGCTCATCGCGTTCATGCCCTGGAATGGCTATAACTTTGAGGATTCTATCCTCATCTCTGAGCGTGTTGTTCAGGAAGATCGCTTCACCACCATCCACATTGAAGAACTCACTTGTGTTGCGCGCGACACTAAGTTGGGCTCTGAGGAAATTACCGCAGATATCCCGAATGTCAGCGAAGGGTTGTTGTCCAAACTGGATGAAGCTGGGGTTGTTTATGTGGGCGCGGAAGTCAAGCCCAACGACATCCTGGTCGGTAAAGTTACACCCAAGGGTGAATCCCAGCTTACGCCCGAAGAGAAACTGCTGCGCGCTATCTTTGGTGAAAAAGCATCTGACGTGAAGGATACGTCGTTGCGAGTGCCTTCAGGTATGGATGGTACCGTCATAGACGTCCGTGTGTTCACCCGCGACGGTGTTGAGAAAGACTCACGTGCGCTAGAGATTGAGCAAGAGAGCTTGAAGCAGGTGCGTAAAGATCTCGATGACGAGTTGCGCATCATTGAGAATGACATCTACGAGCGTGTTTCGCGCATGCTGCTGGGCAGTGTCGCTGATAGCGGTCCTCTGGGGCTCACACGCGGCACCGAGGTGACGCAAGAGTATCTTGATAAGCTTGAGCCTTCTGATTGGCTGGATATCAGCTTGTCGGATGAAGATGTCAACGTGCAGCTTGAACAAATGGCGATTAAGCTGAAAGAGCAGCACGAAGTCTTCGAGCAACGCTTTATCGAGCAGAAAGAGAAAATCACCTCCGGTGATGATTTGGCACCCGGCGTCCTGAAAATGGTCAAGGTTTACTTGGCTGTGAAACGTCGCCTGCAGCCCGGTGACAAAATGGCTGGGCGTCATGGTAACAAGGGTGTTATCTCCATGATCGTCCCGCAAGAAGATATGCCTTACACCGAGGATGGTAATCCGGTTGATATCTGCCTGAATCCGCTTGGCGTACCTTCGCGAATGAATGTCGGGCAGGTGTTGGAGACGCATCTGGGTTGGGCTGCGAAAGGGCTTGGCTACAAGATTGGCGCTATCATTGATGAGCAAGGCAAGCCTGCTCCGGTGCGTGAGTTCCTTGAGAAGGTGTATAACCACAAGGGTGCAGCGCTGAATACGGATCTCGACAGCCTCAATGATGATGAGCTCATGGAGATGGCGAATAACCTGCGCAGAGGTGTCCCCATGGCGACACCGGTATTTGACGGTGCTGCTGAGTCGGAGATCAAAGAAATGCTCTCGCTCGCCGGCTTGCCCGAGAGTGGGCAGACCGTTTTGTACGACGGTCGTACAGGCGATCCCTTCGAGCGTCCGGTGACCGTGGGCTATATGCATATGATCAAGCTGAATCACTTGGTCGACGACAAAATGCACGCTCGTTCTACGGGGCCGTACAGTCTGGTGACTCAGCAGCCACTCGGTGGTAAAGCCCAATTCGGTGGGCAGCGTTTTGGGGAAATGGAAGTCTGGGCGCTGGAAGCTTATGGTGCCGCTTATACCTTGCGCGAGATGCTGACGGTGAAATCGGATGATGTCAGCGGGCGAAATAAGATGTATAAGAACATCGTCGATGGTGATCATCGAATGGAGGCAGGTATGCCAGAATCCTTCAACGTGCTACTGAAAGAGATTCGATCACTGGGTATTAATATCGGACTGGAGCAAGACTGAGCGCGGTCTATTTCAACGACTGAAATAACTCGCACAGTTTCGCAACGGGAGAAACCATGAAAGATTTGCTTAATCTATACAAGCTGCAGAACCAGACCGAAGACTTCGATGCAATCCGTATCGGCCTCACGTCACCGGAGATTATCCGCTCGTGGTCTTATGGAGAAGTCAAAAAGCCAGAAACCATCAACTACCGTACCTTCAAGCCCGAGAGAGATGGGCTGTTCTGTGCCAAGATTTTTGGCCCAGTGAAGGATTACGAATGCTTGTGTGGTAAGTACAAGCGTTTAAAACATCGTGGTGTTGTCTGCGAAAAGTGCGGCGTCGAAGTCACACTGACGAAAGTGCGACGTGAGCGCATGGGGCATATTGATCTCGCCAGCCCGGTGGCGCACATCTGGTTCTTGAAGTCGTTGCCGTCACGCATTGGTCTTCTGCTGGACATGACGCTGCGCGAAATCGAGCGTATCTTGTATTTCGAGGCTTTCGTTGTCATTGATCCTGGTATGACAACGCTCGAGGTTGGCCAAACGCTTAATGATGAGCAATACCTCGAAGTCATTGAGGAGCATGGTGACGAGTTTGATGCGCGTATGGGTGCAGAAGCCATCCATGACCTGCTGAAATCGATCGATTTGGATGCAGAAGCGCGTAAGCTGCGTGAAGAAATTGACAGCACAAAATCAGAGACCAAGCTCAAGCGTTTGACGAAGCGGCTGAAGTTGATCGAGTCGTTCATCGAGTCAAATAACCGTCCTGAGTGGATGGTGATGACCATTCTGCCGGTCTTGCCGCCCGACCTGCGTCCGCTGGTGCCGCTCGATGGTGGGCGTTTTGCAACCTCGGATCTGAACGACCTTTACCGTCGTGTGATTAACCGCAACAACCGCTTGCGTCGTCTGCTTGAGCTGAATGCGCCCGACATCATCGTGCGCAACGAGAAGCGCATGCTGCAAGAGTCGGTGGATGCGCTGTTAGACAACGGGCGTCGCGGTCGCGCCATCACGGGTAGTAACCGTCGACCACTGAAGTCCCTTGCCGACATGATCAAGGGTAAGCAGGGGCGCTTCCGTCAGAACCTGCTCGGTAAACGCGTCGATTATTCAGGACGTTCCGTTATCGTGGTTGGGCCGGTCTTGCGTTTGCATCAATGTGGTCTGCCGAAGAAGATGGCCCTGGAGCTGTTTAAGCCGTTCATCTTCAGCAAACTGCAACTGCGGGGTATGGCGACGACCATCAAAGCCGCGAAGAAAATGGTCGAGCGCGAAGGTGGTGAAGTTTGGGATATCCTCGATGAAGTGATTCGCGAACATCCGGTAATGCTCAACCGCGCACCCACGCTGCACAGGTTGGGTATTCAGGCGTTCGAACCTGTCCTGATAGAAGGCAAGGCCATCCAGCTTCACCCCTTGGTCTGCGCTGCATTTAACGCGGACTTCGATGGCGACCAAATGGCCGTGCATGTGCCCCTGTCCATCGAGGCGCAGTTGGAAGCCCGCGCGTTGATGATGTCGACCAACAATGTTCTGTCGCCCGCAAACGGCGAGCCGATTATCGTGCCTTCGCAGGACATCGTATTGGGACTCTACTACATCACGCGTGAGCGAGCTGGTGCCAAAGGCGAAGGTATGCGCTTCGTTGACGTTGAAGAGTGTCAACGCGCTTTTGATAATGGCATGGTTGAGTTGCATGCGTCTGTCGTTGTTCGTGTGAAAGACGTTGAGATCACCGAAGAAGGTGAGCGCACGCAGGTCGTGCGACGTGCCGAAACGACCGTTGGTCGTGCGCTCGTTTCTCATATCCTGCCTGAGGGCTTGACGTTTGACTACGTCAATTGCGATCTGACCAAGAAAAACATTTCTCGTTTGATCAATGCCTGCTATCGCGAAGTTGGTTTGAAAGAGTCTGTGGTTTTCGCTGACCAGCTGATGTACATGGGTTTTCGCTACTCGACGCTCGCGGGCGTGTCCATCGGCGTGGAAGACATGGTGGTACCAAAGGATAAGCAAGATATCATCGCCGCCGCCGAAGGCGAGGTGAAAGAGATAGAAGACCAGTACGCATCAGGTTTGGTGACCAACGGCGAGCGATACAACAAAGTTGTTGATATCTGGTCTCACGCCAATGATCAGGTCGCTGGCTCAATGATGAGCAAGCTGGGCATGGAAACAACCACGGATGTAGAAGGTAAAGAAGTTGAGCAGCCTTCGTTCAATTCCATCTTTATGATGGCTGATTCGGGCGCGCGGGGTTCTGCGGCCCAAATTCGTCAGCTGGCCGGTATGCGCGGCCTGATGGCCAAGCCCGATGGCTCCATTATCGAAACGCCGATCACGGCGAACTTCCGTGAGGGATTGAACTCTCAGCAATACTTCATCTCCACGCACGGTGCACGCAAAGGCTTGGCCGATACGGCGTTGAAGACCGCGAACTCAGGTTATCTGACTCGACGCCTGGTTGATATCGCGCAAGATATGGTGGTCACTGAGGTCGATTGCGGTACCACCGATGGCATCACCATGAAGCCCATCATTGAAGGTGGGGATGTCGTTGAGCCATTGCGCGAACGAGTGCTGGGTCGTGTTGTTGCACAAGACGTCTACCGACCTGGCGGCGAGGACGTGGTCGCGCCTGCGGGTACGCTGTTGGATGAGCACTGGGTTGATGTGCTTGAAGCGTCCGGTGTTGATGAAGTGATGGTACGTTCTGCGATTCGTTGCGAGGCCGAGTACGGCGTTTGTGCCATGTGTTACGGACGTGACTTGGCGCGTGGCCACTTGATCAATGAAGGTGAGGCTGTTGGTGTGATGGCTGCACAGTCTATCGGTGAGCCCGGCACGCAGCTGACGATGCGTACCTTCCACATCGGTGGAGCAGCGAGTCGATCTGCTGCGGCCAGCAGTGTTGAAACCAAGTCCAGCGGTAGTGTGCGCTTCCACAATGTGAAGGGCGTGCTCAATCCGCAGCAGCAACTGGTTGTCGTATCGCGCTCGGCTGAGCTGGGTGTTGTGGATGAGCACGGACGAGAGCGTGAGCGCTACAAGATACCTTACGGTGCGATTGTCAGCGTCGAAGACGGTGGCGAAGTGGCTGCAGGTGCGGTCATCGCTCAGTGGGATCCGCATACACATCCGGTTGTGACCGAGGTGGCGGGTTTCGCCAAGTTCTCTGACTTCGTCGAAGGTGTCACTATCTCAGCGCAGGTAGATGATATCACGGGCGTGAGCTCCATCGTTATCACCGATCCAAAGCAGCGCGGTGGAACGGGCAAAGACCTGCGCCCAACGATCCGCCTGGTTGATGACAAGGGTGATGATCTTTGTTACGTCGGTACCGAGATTCCTGCGCACTACGCGTTGCCCCCGGGCGCGATCGTCAGCTTGTCGGACGGTGAAGAGATTGCCGTGGGGGACGTTGTTGCAAGGATCCCGCAAGAATCTTCCAAAACCCGTGATATTACCGGGGGTCTACCTCGCGTTGCTGACTTGTTTGAAGCGCGTAAGCCGAAAGAGCCAGCTATTCTGGCGGAGCGAACCGGTACCGTGAGCTTTGGTAAAGAAACCAAAGGTAAACAGCGTCTGATCATTACACCTTCCGAAGGTGATCGCTATGAGGAGCTGATTCCCAAATGGCGTCATATCAATGTGTTTGAAGGTGAGCAGGTTGAGCGGGGGGAGGTCATCGCTGATGGTGAGCCTAATCCGCAAGATATCTTGCGCTTGCTCGGTGTTGAAGCGTTGGCGTCTTACCTGGTTCAGGAGATTCAAGACGTTTACCGTTTGCAAGGTGTAAAGATCAACGACAAGCACATTGAAGTGATCATTCGCCAAATGCTGCGTAAAGTTGAAATTGCAGATCCGGGTGATTCGCGGTTGTTGCGTGGTGAGCAGGTTGATGCGATCAAGCTGCGCAAAGTTAACGCACAATTGACTGAACTCGGCAAGCGGCCGGCGACCTTTGAGCATTTGTTGCTAGGTATCACGAAGGCATCTTTGGTCACAGAGTCATTTATCTCGGCGGCTTCCTTCCAGGAAACCACCCGCGTGCTCACAGAAGCTGCGGTTCGAGGTGCACGAGATGACCTGAAAGGCTTGAAAGAAAACGTCATCGTTGGGCGGCTGATTCCTGCGGGTACCGGTCTGGCGTTTCACAAAGAGCGTCGTCGTTCACGCAACGTCGAGGAGCTGAATGAAGCATTCGACCAACAGCTTGAAGAAGCGGCTGCTCAGCAGTCGGTCGGCGATGTTAATGACGGCGACGTCGGTGATGTTGTCGAGAAGGAAGCCAATGCGTAATTGAGGTTGCGCGGGATCTGAATGCCGCGTAAACCTTGACATTAGAGGCGGTGATATCTAGAATTACGCCTCTTTTATCACGGGCCGATGGTTTGTCGGCCTGTGTTCGTTTGTCAGATCCCTATTTTTCGCGACTTGTTCACATCGTCGCGCTCGGTCTGGTGGTCCCGGTTAATCGGGAAATCAAGTACAAAAAATGTTGGAGTGATTTTTAATGGCCACAATTAACCAGTTGGTCCGAAAGCCACGCAAGCGCAAGGTCGCTAAGTCGAACGTTCCTGCGCTTGAGTCTTGTCCGCAGAAGCGCGGTGTGTGTACGCGTGTTTATACGACGACACCAAAGAAGCCGAACTCTGCAATGCGAAAAGTGGCACGTGTCCGTTTGACCAATGGCTATGAGGTCACGTCTTACATCGGCGGTGAAGGGCATAACCTGCAAGAGCACTCAGTCGTGCTGATCCGCGGTGGTCGTGTTAAAGATTTGCCGGGTGTTCGCTATCACACCGTGCGCGGAAATCTTGATACGCAAGGTGTTGAAGGGCGTCGTCAGGGGCGCTCTAAGTACGGTACGAAGCGACCGAAGAGTTAATCGGAAAGATTTCAAGGTCATAGAATCATGTCAAGACGAACAGAAGCCCCAAAACGCGAAATCCTGCCGGATCCCAAGTACGGAAACGTTAAGCTCGCTAAGTTTATTAATATCCTGATGTTGGACGGCAAAAAGTCAGTTGCCGAGCGCGTTATCTACGGAGCGCTGGATGTTATCAAGGATAAGAAAGCGGGTGATCCGCTCGAGACACTAGAGGCTGCGTTAGAGAATGTCAGTCCTGCTGTCGAGGTTAAATCTCGCCGAGTGGGTGGCGCGACTTACCAAGTGCCTGTTGAAGTGCGTCCTGCTCGTCGTTCGGCACTTGCGATGCGCTGGTTGATTGAGTCTGCACGCAAGCGTGGCGAGAAATCCATGATGCTAAAGCTTGCTGGTGAATTGCAAGACGCGGCAGAAAAGCGCGGCTCTGCGGTGAAAAAGCGTGATGATACGCACCGCATGGCAGAAGCGAACAAAGCCTTCTCGCATTACCGCTGGTAAGTGCGGTCTAGGCGCTTTGTCGGGGTATAACACGTGGCTCGAACAACACCCTTAGCTCGTTACAGAAATGTCGGCATTATGGCCCACATTGACGCGGGCAAGACGACCACGACCGAGCGCGTTCTTTTCTATACCGGTGTCTCTCACAAGATGGGTGAGGTGCACGACGGTGCTGCTGTCATGGATTGGATGGAGCAGGAACAGGAGCGAGGGATTACGATCACCTCAGCAGCCACGACCTGTTTCTGGAGCGGGATGGATAAGAACTATCCCGAGCACCGGATCAATATCATCGATACCCCAGGCCACGTAGACTTTACCATTGAGGTTGAGCGCTCGTTGCGTGTGCTCGATGGTGCGGTCGCCGTCTTTTGCGCTGTGGGTGGCGTCGAGCCACAGTCTGAGACTGTCTGGCGTCAAGCCAATAAATATCACGTGCCGCGCATGGCTTTCGTCAACAAGATGGATCGCGCTGGTGCTGATTTTCTGCGTGTTGTTGAGCAAATAGAAACTCGCCTGGGCGGCAATCCCGTGCCGTTGCAAATCCCTGTGGGTGCAGAAGAAGAATTTGCCGGCGTTGTTGATCTGATTCGCATGAAAGCCATTTTTTGGGATGACGCAACGCAAGGTATGCGCTACGACGAGCGCGATATTCCGGATGATTTGCGCGATCTGGCTGTGCATTGGCGGGAAAAGTTAGTTGAGTCGGCGGCTGAAGCCTCCGAGTCGCTGATGGATCTTTATCTAGAAGAAGGTGATCTGTCAGCAGAGCAAATAAAAGAAGGTGTGCGTGTCAGGACGCTCGCCGGTGAAATCGTGCCGGTGCTGTGTGGTTCAGCCTTCAAGAATAAAGGCGTTCAGGCCATGTTGGACGCGATTATTGATTTCATGCCCGCGCCGGATGATGTCGCTTCAATTGCGGGTGAGCTTGAGGGCGGCGAGAGTGCGGAACGCCATTCCTCTGATTCTGAGCCATTTGCTTCGCTGGCTTTCAAAATCGCTACTGATCCTTTTGTTGGATCTTTGACGTTCTTTCGAGTCTACTCTGGAGTTCTGTCGTCTGGAGACACGATCTTTAATCCGGTGAAAGGTAAGAAGGAGCGCGTCGGCCGTATATTGCAAATGCACTCAAATAACCGGGAAGAGGTTAAAGAGGTGCGCGCAGGTGATATTGCTGCGGCTGTGGGGTTGAAGGATGTGACCACGGGAGACACCCTCTGCGCACTTGATGCGTCGATCACGCTAGAGCGTATGGAGTTTCCAGACCCTGTGATTTCCGTGGCGGTGGAGCCTAAAACCAAGGCCGATCAAGAGAAGATGGGTGTTGCCTTGGGTAAGCTTGCCAAGGAAGATCCCTCATTTCGCGTAGCCACGGATGAAGAGTCTGGTCAGACGATTATTTCGGGTATGGGTGAATTACACCTGGATATCATCGTTGATCGCATGAAGCGAGAGTTTAGCGTCGATGCTAATGTTGGTAAGCCGCAGGTGGCCTATCGCGAAACAATCCGTCAATCGGTAGAAGCTGAAGGGAAATTTGTACGGCAGTCAGGGGGGCGGGGTCAGTATGGGCATGTCTGGCTGCGTCTTGAGCCTCTCGGTGAGGGAGAGGGATATCAGTTTGAGAGCGAGATTGTCGGTGGTGTGGTGCCGCGAGAATATGTGCCGGCCGTCGACAAAGGCATTCAAGAGCAGATGGATAACGGCGTGCTAGCGGGTTATCCCATGGTTGATGTACGTGCCACGCTTTACGATGGTTCGTATCACGATGTTGACTCCAATGAAATGGCCTTTAAAATTGCCGGCTCCATGGGGTTCAGGGAAGGTGCGCTCAAGGCCTCGCCGGTATTGTTGGAGCCGGTCATGAAGGTAGAGGTCGTGACTCCAGAAGATTATATGGGTGATGTGATGGGTGATCTCAATCGCCGTCGCGGTATTGTTCAAGGTATGGATGAGGCGCCCGCAGGTAAAGTTATTCGCGCAGAAATTCCGCTTGCTGAGATGTTCGGCTACGCAACGGATCTGCGTTCCGCCACGCAGGGGCGCGCAACCTATGCGATGGAATTTTTGAAATACGCTGAAGCGCCTACTACGGTAGCCGAAGCCGTCATGAAACAAGCGTCTTAATTCAAGACAAAGTACTGAATCGAGGTAGACACGTGTCTAAGGAAAAATTTGAAAGAACGAAGCCGCATGTAAACGTAGGCACGATAGGTCACGTAGACCATGGTAAGACGACGCTGACGGCGGCGTTGACGAAGGTCATGGCTGAGCACTTGGGCGGTGAAGTAAAGGCGTTTGATGAGATAGATAACGCACCGGAAGAGAAGGCTCGTGGGATCACGATAGCGACATCGCACGTAGAGTATGAGTCAGAGTCGCGTCACTACGCGCACGTTGACTGCCCGGGTCACGCGGACTACGTCAAGAACATGATTACAGGAGCGGCGCAGATGGACGGCGCGATCCTGGTTTGCTCGGCAGCGGACGGGCCTATGCCGCAGACGCGCGAGCACATTCTGTTGTCACGCCAGGTTGGCGTTCCGTACATCGTTGTGTTCCTGAACAAGGCAGACATGGTTGATGACGAAGAGCTGCTGGAGCTGGTGGAGATGGAAGTTCGCGAGCTGCTCGATACGTACGACTTCCCGGGTGACGACACGCCGATCATCAAGGGTTCAGCGCTGAAGGCGCTGGAAGGCGACACGTCCGAGATTGGAGCGCCATCGATCGTTCAGTTGGTAGAGGCGATGGACAGCTACATTCCTGAGCCCGAGCGTGCGACAGACGGTGATTTCCTGATGCCGGTAGAGGATGTGTTCTCTATCTCTGGTCGAGGCACGGTAGTGACTGGTCGTATAGAGCGCGGCATCGTTAAGGTTGGCGAAGAAGTCGAGATCGTGGGTATCCGCGATACGCAGGTCACGACAGTGACGGGTGTAGAGATGTTCCGCAAGCTGCTGGATCAGGGCGAAGCGGGTGACAACGTCGGTATTCTGTTGCGTGGAACGAAGCGTGACGACGTTGAGCGGGGTCAAGTGCTGTGTAAGCCGAAGTCGATCACGCCGCACACGAAGTTTGAAGCAGAAGTGTATGTGTTGAGCAAGGATGAGGGTGGTCGTCACACGCCATTCTTCAACGGCTACCGTCCGCAGTTTTACTTCCGTACGACGGATGTGACGGGTGCGGTGGATCTTCCGGAAGGCACTGAGATGGTGATGCCGGGAGACAATGTCAACGTAAAAGTGGATCTGATTGCACCGATTGCGATGGAAGATGGTCTGCGCTTTGCGATTCGAGAAGGTGGGCGCACAGTCGGTGCTGGCGTCGTCTCTAAAATTATAGAGTAATTTGCCCTATAATTTACCGATTGCGCGGAAGGCGGCTTCGTCTTCCGCGTTTTCATGTTTAGGCCAGTAGCTCAATTGGCAGAGCAGCGGTCTCCAAAACCGCAGGTTGGGGGTTCGATTCCCTCCTGGCCTGCCACATTCCGCAGAAAGCCTTAAGGCTTTCGGTAGTTGACTGGGTGGAAGTCATGGTCTCAAAGGCCGAAGTGCAGGAAAATCCGAACAATAAACTCAAGCTGGCTGCCGCAGGCGGGCTGGTGGCGTTGGGCGTTTTGCTGTTTTACCTGTTTCCCGAGCAGTCATTGCTTTACCGCGTGCTGGGCCTTCTGGCGCTGGTAGGGGGTGCGATCTATGTGGTGTATCAGACTACCCAGGGGCGCCAAGCGGCAGCCTTTTTCCGCGATGCGCGCACAGAAGTCAGGAAGGTTGTCTGGCCTACACGCGCCGAGACTCTGCAGACAACATTGATTGTGATGGTGATTGTCTTGATCATGGGCGTGTTTCTCTGGCTGCTGGATTGGCTGTTGTCGGGTGCGTTCCAGTTGCTGACCGGGGTTGGAGGCTGATATGGCGAAACGTTGGTATGTGGTTCAGGCTTTTTCTGGCTTTGAAAACTCCGTCAAACGATCGCTTGAAGAGCGCATTGAGCGCTTTGCTATGCAGGATAAGTTTGATGAGGTGCTGGTTCCAACGGAGGAGGTCGTAGAAATGCGATCCGGTCAGCAGCATCGCTCGGAGCGTAAATTCTTTCCTGGCTATGTGTTGGTCCGTATGGAAATGGATGATGAGTCCTGGCACTTGGTGCGCGATGTGCCGCGAGTCTTAGGTTTTATCGGAGGTACTGCTGACAGGCCTGCGCCAATTACCGACAAAGAAGCCGATGCCATTCTCCAGCGCGTTCAAGAGGGTGTGGAAAAGCCACGGCCCAAGGTGCTGTTCGAAGTTGGCGAAGTGGTTCGCGTCACCGATGGTCCTTTCAATGATTTCAATGGCGTTGTCGAAGAAGTGAACTTCGAGAAAAGCCGTCTTTTGGTCGCTGTTCAGATTTTTGGGCGTTCCACGCCGGTAGAGCTGGACTTCAGCCAGGTCGAAAAAGTCTAGTTGATAGTCACGCGGTGCATTCGCGCCCGATTTGCGGGGAGCCGTTAGGCGTTTGCACCCGTTGGAGTAAAGCATGGCAAAGAAAGTAGAAGCTTATATCAAGCTGCAAGTGCCTGCCGGTCAGGCTAATCCCAGTCCGCCAGTGGGCCCCGCGCTGGGTCAGCACGGTGTGAATATCATGGAGTTCT
>DOIU01000349.1:0-790 GCA_003511825.1 Gammaproteobacteria bacterium
CGCGTGCGGCCTTATTGCCGCAATTTACCTTGAGTACGGATCTGACCAGCAAGGGCGACACCTTGCGCACGCTCACCGATAACCCCTTGTACGCACTCGCGGCCAACCTCAGTGCACCGCTGTTCAATGGCGGCCGCCTGCGCGCCCAGCACGAGGTGACCTTGGCGAACCGCGAGGCCTTGCTGGCGGATTACCGCAAGGCGGTGATCGATGCTGTCGCTGATGTGGAGCACGCGTTCAATGCCATTGCCGGCGTGGATGCCCAAATTGCTGCGCAAACCGATGAGCTGGCGTACACGCGACGTGCGTTTGAGTTGGCTGAGGCGCGCTATCGTGCCGGGGCAGAGACCTTGCTCACCTTGTTGACGAATCAGAACGCGCTCTTTGCCGCGGAAGATGCAGCGATTGCGCTGCGTAGCCAGCGCTTGCAAGCCAGCGTGGATTTGTACCGCGCCTTGGGGGGAGGCTGGTCGCGCGATCAACCTCAGGTGGCTGCGCTGCCTGAGTAAGGACGCGTTGCCCGGTTAATGATCCTCTTCCCACCCTTGCATATGGCGCAAGAGGACCTCGGCCAGCGCTGAGGTGTGGTCGTCCCGGTCATTGAGGCAGGGGATAAAACCAAACTTCTCACCGCCGGCTTCTTCAAAATATTCGCGGTTTTCCTCACCGATCTCTTCAATGGTTTCGAGGCAGTCTGCCGAGAACCCTGGGCACAGGACCTGGATGTCTTTAATGCCTTCACCCGGCAAGGCCATCATGGTGGCGTCGGTGTAGGGCTTGAGCCATTCCT
>DOIU01000349.1:1110-4031 GCA_003511825.1 Gammaproteobacteria bacterium
GTAGGGCTTGAGCCATTCCTCTTTACCAAATAAGGACTGAAAGGTCACTTTGTATTCGTCTTGTTGCAAGCCGAGTTCTTCGGCCAAGAGCAAGCTGGTGTGAAAGCACTCGCAGTAGTAGGGGTCGCCGTTTTCTGAGTACCGCTTGGGAATACCGTGATACGAGGTGACCAGCAGTTGTGGCTTGCCGTGCTCTTTTTGGTAGTCACGCACCGAATTGGCCAGCGAGGTGATGTAGCTGGGATGATTGTAGTAGTGGTTGATAAAGCGCATCTCAGGCACCAGGCGCCAGATCCGCAGTTCTGCGGTGACGGCGTCAACGGTCGACGCGGTGGTGGCGGCGGCGTACTGTGGGTACAGTGGCAAAACGATGATGCGGGTGCAGTACTTGTCTTGCAGGGCTTTGAGTCCATCTGCAATGGACGGGTTGCCATAGCGCATGCCCAGTGCAAATTCCACACGGCCGGAAAAGTGCGGGGCAACTTTCTCGGCGATCGCGCTGAGCTGACGCTTGCTGATATCCAGCAGTGGCGAGCCTTCGCCCATCTCTGCCCAGATGGTTTGGTAGGCCTCGGCGGATTTGGCCGGGCGTGTGTTGAGGATAATCAGGTTGAGGATCAACTTCCAAATCCACCGAGCCGGAGGCGGCTCGACCACGCGAGGATCTTCCAGGAACTCCTTCAGATAGGGCCGCAGGGCCTCCTTGGTGGGGGCATCCGGCGTTCCCAGATTGGTGATCAATACGCCGGTGGCGGGTGTTTGTGCTTGGCAGTCAAAGTCAGCTGTATTTTTGTATCGCAAGTTTACGATCCCTTGAGTGGCAAAGACATGTGTGCGGTGCATTTCCCACCACGCGCTCACGATACACCGCTTCGGGGCATAAATACACTATTTTCGTGTGTGTATGTATAAGTATTTGTTTGTTTGTAAAATTTATAAGTTATTGAAATGATTGATATCAGTTGGTTTTCTTCACAATTGCATGCTTGTTTGTGGCAGAGTTGTCGCATCTGTGTATAATAAATGTGTAAGAAGTTTGAGGTGCTGGGTTATGAGACACTGCCTGTTAGCGATGGTGGTTTGCTGGGTCTGGGGCGCGGCCATGGCGAGTGAGCCTCCTCTGATCGATCTGGACGTGGATGTCCGCACGCTGAATGACGGCGCCACTGTCAACTTGAAAGACGCTTATGCCGGCAACGTGATTCTCGTGGTGAACACCGCCAGTCGATGCGGATTTACTCACCAGTACGACGATCTGGAAAAACTCTATCGGGACTACAAAGACGACGGGCTCGTCGTATTGGGCTTCCCGTCCAACGACTTCAATCAAGAATTCCAGTCAGAACAACAAATCCAGGATTTTTGCCGCCTCACCTACGGCGTTCAGTTCCCGATGTTCCAGAAAACGCGGGTCAAAGAGCGCCATGCCGATCCGCTGTATCTGCGCCTTGGGACGGCCGCCGGCGCGTACCCGCGCTGGAATTTCCACAAGTATCTGATTGATCGCGAGGGTCGCCTGGTCGGCAGTTTCTCCAGTCGGGTGGAGCCGGGCAAGGGCCCACTGTTTGATCAGGTGAAGTCACTGTTGTGAGCGCGCGTGGCCAATCCGATGCCTGATGCGTTGCAGCTTGTTTGGTTTAAGCGCGATGTGCGCGTGCAAGACCACGCACCGCTGATGCAAGCGGTGCAGGCCGGTCCGGTGTTGCCCCTGTATATCGTCGAACCCGAGCTTTGGATGCAGCCGGATATGTCGCTGCGTCATTGGCATTTTCTGAGTGAGTGCATCGATACCCTAGACCAGGATTTGACGCGACTGGGGCAACCGCTGATTGTGCGCCACGGAGAGGCTGAAGACGTGTTCCGTGAGATCTTCAACGCGCATGCGGTAGCGGCGGTCTGGTCGCACCAAGAAACAGGAAACGGCTGGACATTTGGCCGCGATACGCGTGTGGCTGAGCTTCTGCGGGCGCGCGATATTCCCTGGCACGAGCTGCGACAGCACGGGGTACTTCGCGGACGCGTTGATCGGGACGCGTGGTCACGTCAGTGGGAACGTTTGATGGCCGAGCCGGTGCTGCCGCCACCCGACAGCCTGCCACCCATTGCGATGCGAGCAGAGGCCTGGCCGCAAACACCGCATCCGGCCTTGCACGATGACCCGTGCCCAGGGCGCCAGCGTGGCGGCCGGGCAAGTGCGGAGCAGGTGCTGTACGGGTTTTTGCAACAGCGCGGCGAACGGTATCACCAGCGGATGTCGAGCCCCTTAACCGCTGCCGACAGCTGCTCGCGCCTCAGTGCGCACCTCGCCTGGGGGACGCTGTCCATGCGCGAAGTGGTCCAGGTGACGCGGCAGCGCCGTGCTCAGGTCAAGGCGCTCACGCCCGCAGACAGGGGCACGTGGGCGCGCGCCTTGTCGGCATTTGAGGGCCGATTGCACTGGCACTGTCACTTTATTCAGAAGTTAGAGAGTGAGCCGCGCATCGAGTTTGAGAATATGCAGCGCAGTATGGACGGCTTGCGCGACCCCGTCGCTGATCCGGAACGATTCCACGCCTGGTCCACGGGCAACACGGGTTGGCCGCTGGTCGATGCTTGTATGCGCTGTTTGCAGCACACGGGGTGGATTAACTTCCGCATGCGTGCCATGTTGCAAGCCGTGGCCAGTTATCACTATTGGCTGCATTGGCGCGAGACCTCGCTGCACCTGGCGCGCCTGTTCACGGATTACGAGCCCGGTATTCACTACCCGCAGGCGCAAATGCAGTCCGGGACCACGGGCATCAATACCACGCGCATTTACAATCCGATCAAGCAATCCATGGATCAAGACCCGCAGGGCGTGTTTATTCGCCGCTGGGTGCCGGCGCTGGCGGCCGTCAGCAAAGAATGGATTCATCAGCCGTGGATGATGTCAGACGCCT
>DOIU01000373.1 GCA_003511825.1 Gammaproteobacteria bacterium
TCAATGGGGTCCACTTCACAGGATAACCAAATAATCGATGCCATTCTTGCCGTTGAAGGTCGAAAGGAGCGACTTGCCGCAGAAGTTAAACGCTGGGCACCGCAGGCCAATATAGGCGCGCTGATCAATACCATTCAGGCTTTGCCTATGCAGGGCGTCTTGGTAGCCGACTACATTAACCCCAAGATGGCGGAGAAGTTGAAGGAGCAAGGCGTTCAGTTCATCGACACAGCGGGTAACGCCTACTTGAACATGCCGCCGGTGTACATTTTGGTCACGGGGAAACGGCAAACAAAGCAAGAGATAGCGGTTAAGAGTGAAACCAATAGGGCTTTTGATCGCACAGGCTTAATGGTCATTTTTGCATTTCTGTGCCGGCCCGATTTGGTTGCAGCGCCGTACCGGGAAATTGCAGGTGTGACCGGTGTCGCCTTGGGTACAGTTGGTTGGGTCATGACTGGACTCAAAGATGCGGGTTTTATTTTTGAGTACGGAAACAAGAAGGGGCGCGAACTCATTGAATATAAGCTCCTGCTCAACCGTTGGGTGGAAACCTACCCGGAAAAACTTCGCCCGAAAGTGCATCTCGGAGACTTTCAAACTGATGATCCCTATTGGTGGAAAACATTTAATATCCAACAATACAAGGGTTACTGGGGGGGGGAGATAGCGGCAGCGCATTACACCAAGTATCTGAAACCGGCAGTTGCAACTGTCTATCTGCTTGATAGGGTAAAGGGCAAATTCCTTGCGCAAGCCCGATTGAAGGCAGCACCGGAAATGATGCGGCAAGAAACCGGCAGGGTAAAGCTGTACCAGCCATTCTGGCCCGAGGCTGCGTTACCGTTTCAGGAGGCTGCTCAACCGGGATTGGTGCCACCGGTGCTGGCTTATGCGGACCTAATCGCTACAGCCGATCCAAGAAACCTAGAAGTCGCAGGGAGGCTTTATGACGAGTACATTGCTCGACATAACAAGAAAGATTGACTCGAACACCCTGGCTACCCTTCAATCGGTGGCGACAACGGCTCAACACCTTTCCATCCCCCTGTTTGTCATAGGTGCGACTGCTCGAGATCTGGTACTGCATGACTATTATGGCGCTAGCCTCAGTCGAGCAACTCAAGATCTCGATTTCGCTGTCCAGATACCGGACTGGTCCGCGTTCGAGGCATTAAAAGCCGAGTTGCTCAAAACCGGTTTCTCAGAGACTAGAACTCCGCATCGTTTAGCGACCACAGAAGGTGGCTGGATCGACCTGGTTCCCTTTGGTCCGATATCGAACGATGGGAAAGCTGCGACAACAGCAGCCAGTTCGAAGAACACGAAGCAAGGCTCAACGCCTTTATCAAAGGGTATCGGAGCCAATGAGTGATAGATCGGGTAATGCGTTGGCTGTTTGCTAAGACTCTCTCACGGTCTCAGCCGTGTTGTTCGGTGTGTATTTCAGCCAAGCGACACTGGCGAGAATGATTATGAGCAAGGGGATGACGCCGATGTTCACAGTTTCCCAGCCGAATTGATGCTGCAGGTAGTCGGCTGACAAGGATGCCAAGGCGACGGTGGTGAACACGGCGAAGTCATTGATAGCCTGGGTTTTGGCGCGTTCATTGGCGTGGTAGGTGTCAGTGAGTAGCGTGGTTGCGCCGATAAAGAGGAAGTTCCAGCTGACGCCGAGCAGGACCAGAGCGATCCAAAAATGCCACAGGCTGGTGCCGACGAGATTGATGGCGACACACGCTAAACCCAACAATGCTCCGATGCCGAGGATGTTGTCTAAGCCGTAGCGTGTGATCAGCGTGCCGGTCACGAATGACGGGGCGAACATGCCGAGCACGTGCCATTGGATGACAAAGGCAGTGTCATCGAAAGCGTGGTGATGATGGTGCATGGCGAGTGGTGTCGCGGTCATCACCAAGGACATCACGCCATAGCCCAACATGCCGCAGCACAGGGCCACAATAAACGCTTTCTGCCGCGCGATCTCTGGTAGTGAACGCGGCGGTAAAAAATCGGCCGCGAAGTGGTCGAGTGACTTTTTCGGGAGCGAGATTGCACTCAGCACCAGCATCGCCAGTAGGTAGACACTGATCAGCGCGAGGAAGGTGCCAGCAAATGGAGCAGCATCCACGGTATCGCGCGTGTAGCGCGCGAGGTTAGGCCCGACCACGGCCGCAATCACACCCCCGGCCATGACCCATGAGACGGCGCGTGCTTTCTCATCGCCATGGACAGAGTCTGCTGCAGCGAAGCGATAGTAGTTGCCAAAGCCATTAAAAGCGCCTATGAACATGGTCGCAAGCACGAACAGCCAGAACGATCCTTGGAGCGTTGCGGTGGCGGCGAGCCCCGCACCTGCTACACCCAACAGGGTGGCGCTCACGAACGCGGGTTTGCGGCCAAAGCGTTCCATCAGCATGGCGGCCGGGATACTGGTCAGCATGGTTGCGATAAACTGTGCCGCCAATGGCAAGGTGGCGAGCGATTTGTCCTCAGCCAGCATATGGCCAACCAGGGCGGACGCCGCGATCAGCAGCGCATTGCCACTCATCATCAGTGCTTGCGCTGCGGCGAGCAGGGGAACGTTGCGAAAAAATGCAGTCATGCGTCCAACTTCCTGTGAGGGCTGGGTATCATAGGCCTGTCATAGTTCGATAGCTAGCCGAATGATGAGCGTTGCCATAAGCGCTACACACAGCGACGGCCCGTGCCATGCATGGTATGGGGTGACGCGAAACAATTACAGATCCTTTGAAGAGGGAGAACAGCATGTTTGCAGGAAAAACAGTGTTGGTAACGGGTTCAACCAGCGGTATTGGGCAGGGGGTTGCCCGTGGCTTCGCGGCCCAGGGCGCGAATGTGGTCTTAAATGGTTTTGGCGATGCGGATCAGATTGAGCAAGATCGCGCCGCACTTGCAGAGGCCCATGGCGTGGAAGTGCGCTACTCTGGCGCAGACTTAACGGACGAGGCGCAAATTGAAGCCATGATGGCGCAAACTATCGATGAGTTCGGTGCCGTCGACGTGCTCGTGAATAACGCCGGCATCCAGCATGTGGCACCTATCGATGAGTATCCGGTGGACAAATGGCACAAAATCATCGCACTGAACCTCACCGCAACCTTTCACACCATTCGCTTGGCGTTGCCGGCGATGAAGAAAAAAGGCTGGGGGCGCATTGTCAACATCGCTTCTGCACATGCCTTGGT
>DOIU01000218.1 GCA_003511825.1 Gammaproteobacteria bacterium
TGACATTAACGCTGATATTGTGGCGATGCTGGGTGCCTCTGCGGCCGTCAGCATTTCGGGTATGCCGTTCGCTGGCCCGATTGGCGGTGCGCGCGTCGGCTACATTGATGGCGACTATGTGCTGAACCCGTCGCGTACACAGCTCGAAGGCTCGGACCTTGACCTGGTGGTTGCCGGCACCTCCCAAGCCGTTTTGATGGTGGAATCAGAAGCGAAAGTGCTGCCTGAAGATGTCATGCTGAATGCGGTGGTGTTTGGTCATGAGCAAATGCAAGTCGCTATCCAAGCGATTGAAGACTTGGCCAAAGAAGTCGGCAATCCCGCCTGGGAGTGGACCACGCCTGAAAAAGACGAAGCACTGGTTTCAGCGGTGAAAGACGCTGCAGAGACAGACCTCACTGCGGCTTACACCATCGCCGAGAAAAAAGCGCGACTTGAAAAAGTTGGCGAAGTGCGCGATCAGGTCGTCGAGAAACTGGTCGCCGGTGACGACGATACCGGTTGGTCTGCCGATGAGATTAAGGGCGAGTTTTCCAGCCTGGAAAAGCGCATCGTTCGCAGCCGTATTCTGGCCGGTGAGAAACGCATTGATGGTCGCGACACCCAAACTGTCCGCCCCATCTCTGTTCAAACCGGTATTTTGCCGCGTACTCACGGTTCCGCGCTGTTTACCCGTGGTGAGACTCAGGCTTTGGTTGCTGCGACCTTGGGCACGACCCGCGACGCGCAGATCATCGATGCCCTCGAGGGCTCGTTCCGCGAGAACTTCATGCTGCATTACAACTTCCCGCCGTACTGCGTCGGCGAAACCGGTTTTGTCGGTTCGCCCAAGCGTCGCGAAATTGGCCACGGCCGATTGGCCAAGCGTGGCGTACAGGCTGTCATGCCGCACGAAGACGACTTCCCTTACGTGCTGCGTGTGGTGTCCGAAATCACTGAGTCCAACGGTTCCAGCTCCATGGCGAGTGTCTGTGGTACCAGTCTCGCACTGATGGACGCGGGTGTTCCGGTCAAGGCACCTGTGGCGGGTATTGCGATGGGTCTCATCAAAGACGAGGAAAAATACGCGGTACTGACCGATATCCTCGGCGATGAAGATCATCTCGGCGATATGGACTTTAAAGTCGCGGGTACGGAAGACGGTGTCACTGCACTGCAGATGGACATCAAGATCGACGGTATTACGCGTGAGATCATGTCTGCGGCCTTATCACAGGCTAAAGAGGGTCGTCTGTTCATCCTGGGTGAAATGGCCAAAGAATTGGGCGCACCGCGCGAAGAGCTTTCCGAGCACGCGCCACGTTTTATCACGCTGAAAATTCATCCCGAAAAAATTGCTGCGGTTATCGGTAAGGGCGGGGCGGTGATCCGCGCGCTGACTGAAGAAACCGGTGCGACCATTGATATTGGTGACGATGGCACCATCAAAATCGCATCCAGCGATCGTGAGGCCGGTGAAGAGGCGCGCAGGCGCATCGAGCTGATCACAGCGGATGTGGAAGTGGGCACTATCTACGAAGGCCGCGTCCAAAAGATCATGGACTTTGGTGCCTTTGTGAACGTGTTGCCGGGCAAAGACGGCTTGGTGCACATTTCGCAAATCTCAGAGAACCGCGTACAGAATGTGTCTGACGAGTTGACTGAGGGGCAGATGGTCCGCGTTAAAGTACTGGAAGTCGATAAACAAGGCCGCATTCGCTTGAGTATGAAAGCGGTTCTGGAAGATGAAAAGAAAGCGGCAGAGGGCGGCGATAAGGCGTAATCCAGCCCGCCAAGCACTCAAAAAAGAGGGAGCGTTCAGCTCCCTTTTTTTTGTGGAGCAAACTCATGACAGAGAATGACGCACACGATGAGGTCTTTATGCGCCGCGCATTGGCGCTGGCCGCGCGCGCACGTGATTGTGGCGAGGTGCCTGTCGGTGCCGTGCTGGTGAATGATGGCCAGATCCTGGCTGAAGGCTACAACCAGCCGATTTCCAGTGCTGACCCTACCGCACACGCCGAGATTGTCGCCATCCGCGAGGCCGCGCGCCTCTTGGATAATTATCGCATGCCTGGCACCACGCTTTATGTCACTCTGGAACCCTGCACCATGTGCATTGGTGCCGTGATGCATGCGCGAATCGCGCGCCTTGTGTATGGTGCTGAAGAGCCGAGAGCGGGTGCAGTGGTGAGCGCCTTTCGGTTGCCTGAATCCGGGCAATACAACCACAAGCTGACTGTCCAGGGTGGCGTCCTGGCCGACGTCTCGGCTGAGATGTTGCGTGCGTTTTTTGCTGATCGGCGTCGCTAACCCTCGCATAAATCGATTCCTCGCGGCACTTTTCCAGCCCATTTTCACAGACAAACGCCATTCAGCAGCGGTGTTTGCAGAGAAAAATTCACCCATACGCTTGTATACAGACGCAGTTTCGCTACAATCTGGCCTTGCCTGAGGGGTGGCGGGCGCTATTCGCGCCAGCCTGAGATTCCACGTGTGGAGAACCCTTACACCTGATCCGGATAATACCGGCGTAGGGACAGGTTCGCCTTGAAACGCACAGATCCCTGTCGCGATTTTTCAAACGTCCTGCCTATTGCGGTCATTGGCCGGGTTTCTTTCTTTTTTAAGATGTTGAGAGAACCCAGATGAGACCTACATCTAAACGTTTAATGTCGCTGCTGCCAGCAGCAGGTTTTTTGTTGTCGGCGTCTGCCACGGCACAAGAGGATGTGCTGGAGCTGGAGGACGTCAGTCTCTCCGCTGACTTTCGACCCGACTCCCTACACGACAGCAATGCCGCTGTCTCGGTGGTCGATGAGTTTGCGATTGAGGAGCGCGGCGCGCTGCATCTCGAATCCATTCTGAACGTAGCGCCCAACCTGAATTTCGCCGGCGGTACATCGCGCGCGCGATTCGTCCAGATTCGCGGGATCGGTGAGCGCAGTCAGTTCCGCGA
>DOIU01000137.1 GCA_003511825.1 Gammaproteobacteria bacterium
CATCCACTACCGTGGCGAGAGTATTGTCGGCTTGCCGACCCGCGACATCACCCGCAAGGGGATTTGCCGCTCGTTCCAGATTCCGCAGCTGTTTCCTGAGTTGACGGTGATGGACAACCTGCTGATCGCGCTGACGATTGCGGACAGCCCGCGCCCGGCGATCTTTCGCCCGGCCATTGATCGGCGCCTGGAGGCACGCGCCATGGCGTTGCTGGAGAAGTTTGGCATAGCAGAGCACGCCGAGCGCGAGATCACCACGCTGGCGCAGGGGATACGCAAGCTGGTCGACATTGCCATGGCGACGGTGGGCGATCCGGACTTGCTGTTTCTCGATGAGCCGACCTCGGGTGTCAGCGCCGACGAAAAAATGCCGCTGATGGAAACCCTGATCTCTGCCTTTCGCTCTTCGCAAACGGCGGTGCTGTTTATTGAGCACGATATGGAGATTATTGAAGCCTTCAGCCCGCGTGTGGTGGCGTTTTATGAAGGCACCATTCTCGCCGATGGTCCCACCGCTGAGGTGCTGGCGAATGCGCGTGTACGCGAGTTTGTGATCGGTTCGGAGTTTCATCGCGGCGATGCCGCACCCGCAGGAGGTCAGCCATGCTGAGCTTGAGTCATGTTGACTTGTCGATCCAGCGCATCCCCATCCTGCGCGACGTGTCGCTGGAGATCGAGACTGGCACCACGGTTGGCTTGATTGGCCGCAACGGTGCCGGCAAAACCACGGTGATGCGCGCGATCATGGGGATATTGCCGATCAACGCCGGTGAGGTGCGGGTGGAGCACCAGGACTTGCATAACCGGCCGTCGCATCACCGCGCGCCACTGGGGATTGGCTACTTGCCTGAGGATCGGCGCCTGGTGCCGCATTTCACGGTGGAAGATAACATCCTGGTGTCGCTGTGGGCGACCGGCAATCAAGACCGCGCGCGTCTGCGCTGGGTGTACGAACTCATGCCCGAGATTGGCCGTTTTGCCACGCGCAAAGCCATGACCTTATACGGCGGCCAACAGAAACTGGTTGCCCTGGCCCGTGCCCTGGTCGCCGGTTCAAACCTATTGTTACTGGACGAACCCTTTGAAGGCGTGGCGCCGGCGCTGGCGCAACGGCTGATGGAAGTGATCAGCGACCTTCGTTCGGAGCATTTGTCGGTGCTGATCTCCGAGTCGGACTACACGCATTCAGAGCGGGTGGTTGATAAGGTCTACGCCATTGAACGCGGCCGGATCAGCCTGATGACCGCGCCCGACGCCACACCCACACCGAGTTAGAGGAGCTGCTGATGACTGATTTTACCTTTAATGCCACGCCGTCCATTCGCCAGATTGCCGGGGGAGCCGCGCGCTTGGCCGAGCAAGTGGCCAGCATGGTCGGCGTGGCGGATGACGCCGTGGTGTTGTTTGTCACGGACCCAGGCTTGATGAAGCTGGGCCTCGCTGATGCGGCACTGGCAGGTCTGCGCGCCCACGGGTACACTGTTGTGTTATTCGACGGTATTGAGCAAGACCCCAAGGCGAGCATCGTGGAGCAGGTGACCGAGCAGGCACAGGCGGCTGGCGTGTCGTGTGTGGTGGGCTTTGGCGGTGGCAGCTCCATGGACGTGGCCAAGGTGGTTGCCTTGCGCCTCGGCAGCGACCAGACCCTGGATGACATGTACGGGGTGGCCAATGCGCGCGGGCAACGGCTGCCGCTGGTGCTGGTGCCGACCACGGCGGGGACCGGGTCAGAGGTGACGCCGATTTCTATCCTCACCACCGGCGAGTCAGAAAAGAAGGGGATATCATCACCCTTGATATTGCCCGATATTGCCTTATTGGATTGCGACCTGACCTTGGGCTTGCCGCCGGCCGTGACCGCGGCCACCGGCGTTGACGCCATGGTGCATGCGATTGAATCCTACACCTCGACCAATGCGAACAATAACCCCATCAGTCGCATGCTGGCGGTGCAGGCATTGCAACTCCTGGGAGCGAACATCCGCGACGCGGTGTTCCACGGTGACAATCGCGACGCCCGCGCCAAGATGTTGCTGGGCTCGATGCTGGCGGGCCAAGCCTTTGCCAATTCGCCTGTGGCGGCGGTGCACGCCTTGGCGTATCCCGTGGGCAGCTTATTCCATGTGCCGCACGGTTTATCGAATGCGCTGGTGTTGGCGGAGGTGATGCGCTTCAATGCGGCTGCCTGTGGGCCTCAGTACGCTGAGCTGGCACCGCACGCCTTCCCTGATATCGACACCCGCCAAGACGCGACCGCGTTATGCGCCGAGTTTATCGAACGCATGGCCGCGCTCAATCAAGAGCTGGGGCTGGAGCCGGGCTTGCGCAGCGTTGGCATCGCCGCCAGCGACATTGACACCCTGGCGAGTGAATCCATGAAGCAAACACGCTTGTTGGTGAATAACCCGCGCCCGGTGAACGAAGACGACGCGCGGCGTATCTACACCGCATCGCTGTGAACACCGCCAGCAGAATGCGCACGACACTTGACGATTAACCCCATCGCGATTCGTGAATCGTTTTGATGGACGACGAGACAGGACCGACCATGACCGCTACCCCCCTTGCTGATCGCCTCACATCGCCCGACTTGCTGCTGTCTGCCGCGTACATTGACGGGCAGTGGGTGGACGCCGCCGCCGATGGCCAGCGTTTTGACGTGACCAATCCCTCAGCCGGGGACGTGCTTGCGCAAGTGCCAGATATGGGCGTGGCCGAGGCGCGCCTCGCCATAGCCGCCGCTGAACGCGCGCAACACGCGTGGGCAGCGCGCACCGGTAAGGAACGTGCCAGCGTCTTGCGCGCCTGGCATGACTTGCTCTGTGCGCACGCTGATGATTTGGCGGCGATCTTAACGGCGGAGATGGGCAAGCCGCTGGCAGAGGCCAAGGGCGAGATCTTATACGGCGCGTCTTACGTGGAGTGGTTTGCTGAAGAAGCCAAGCGCCTCTATGGCGATCTGATTCCCGGCCATCAGCGTGACAAGCGCATCCTCGTGATGAAACAGCCCGTCGGGGTCGTGGCTGGCATTACCCCCTGGAACTTCCCCAATGCCATGCTCGCGCGCAAAGTCGCGCCGGCGCTCGCCGCAGGCTGTGCCTTTGTCGCCAAACCTGCTGCCGAAACGCCGCTGTCCGCGTTGGCCATGGCCAAACTGGCCGAAGCAGCCGGCTTGCCGGCGGGCCTGTTCAATGTGCTCACCTCGCGCCAGGCGGCGGCCATCGGTCAGGAGTTCTGCGCCAATGCCACGGTGCGCAAAATCACCTTTACCGGCTCGACCCACGTCGGCCGCCTCTTGATGGAATAGTCCGCCCAGCATATCCAAAAGACCTCCATGGAGCTTGGTGGCAACGCGCCCTTTATCGTCTTTGATGATGCAGACCTCGATGCCGCCGTCGAAGGCGCGATGATTTCCAAATACCGCAACAATGGCCAGACCTGTGTGTGCGCCAATCGCCTCTATGTGCAGGCGGGCGGGTACGACGCTTTCGCGGAGAAGTTGGTCAAAGCGGTGGAAGGCATGCGCGTGGGTGATGGTTTTGCGCCCGACACCACCGCCGGCCCGCTGATTTCAGCAAATGCCGTGGACAAAGTGGAAACGCACATTCGCGACGCCGTGGAGAAAGGGGCCAAGCTTGTGATTGGTGGCGCCGCACACGCGCTCGGCGGCACCTTTTTCCAGCCCACGGTGTTAACTGACGTCACGCAGAACATGCGCATTGCGCAAGAAGAAACCTTCGGCCCGGTCGCGCCCTTGTTTCGGTTTGAGGATGTCGGTGATGTGATTGCCCAAGCCAACGACACCGTCTTCGGCTTGGCGGCGTACTTCTATGCGCAGGATCTCACGCGCGTATGGCGCGTCGCCGAAGCCTTGGAATACGGCATGGTGGGCGTGAACACGGGCCTCATCTCCACCGAAGTCGCGCCCTTTGGCGGCGTGAAGCAATCCGGACAGGGCCGCGAGGGCAGTCGCTACGGTTGTGACGATTATCTGGAGATGAAGTACGTTTGCCTCGGTGGTATCTCTTCTTAGCGCCTGATTCCCAGTGGCAAGGTGGCTATAATCCGGCGTGAGTGGGTCTTGACCCCATACCGTTAGAGAGGCAGCCATGAATCTATATGTTCGAGGGATATTGTTGGTCAGTGTGATGGCATCGACAGCAGTCTTTGCGGAGGCGTATACGTCTCGTTATGCAGGGGAAGAGCAGCGGACGATCAAGAGTCTCTCGGCGGACGACATCGCCACCCTGGAGCGTGGCGGCGGGTGGGGCTTGGCCAAAGCCGCAGAATTGAACGGCGTGCCTGGCCCTCTGCACATTTTGCAAATGGCCGATGAGATCCGTCTCACGTCTCCGCAACACGGCAAGATAGCAGCGCTTTACGATAAGATGAAGACGCAAGCCATCCCGCTGGGCAAAGCATTGATCCGACTGGAAGTGTCGCTGAACGCGCAGTTTAGCGACGGTACCCTCAGTGCCGGCACCTTGCAGCAGCTACTGCAAGAGATTGAGGCCGTGCGCGCTGACCTGAGGTATGTGCACCTGGCGGCCCATCTCGAAACCCCCGCTATCCTCACCCCCGAGCAAATCCGCCACTACAACCAGCTGCGTGGCTATGGCAATGATCCGTGCCAACACGTCCCCAAGGGGCACAACCCAGAGATGTGGAAACGGCATCATGGGTGTGGTTAGTGTGGACTAGCGAGGGTCGCTCGCAAACAAGCGCGCCGACACCAGGTAGTCAATCAGCACGCGCGTGCGCAAAGGCAGCTGGCGTCGCGACGGGTATACCAGGGCAAATGCCAAGCGCTCGCCACGCAAGTCGGGCAGCAGTTGCACTAAGTCACCCCGCGCAACCTCCGCGCGCACGGTACACGGCAGTAGTGCGCCCACCCCCATCCCTTGTATGACCATTTGCTGCATCAGCATGGGTGAGTCACAGCGGTATGCCTGCGGGGGGCGCAGTTTGACGATGGTGTCGCCCCTTTGCAGGGTGAGCGGTCGGTCTTCATTGGCTTGTGACAGAATGACCCAGTGGCAAGCCGTTAAGGCGTCCACCGAGTCGGGGGTGCCGTGCTCAGCCAGGTACGCGGCGCTGGCGAACACACCAAAGCGCTCCTCGTGCAAGACCCGCGCGATCAGTGAGTCGTCGCGGGGGATACCGATGCGGATGCCGAGATCAATCTGGCGCGCAATCAGATCCAGTCGCTCATCATTGAGCATCAGATCCAACTGGATCTCGGGGTAACGGCGCCGAAACGCGGGCAGCGCCGGCAGCAGGAACTTGTGCGCGATGTCGTGGTTGAGGGTGAGGGCGACACGCCCACGTGGCACCGCCGGCTGCGTGACTGCGTCGACCGCTTGCAAAATGCCGGGCAACTGTCGCGCGTGCACGTGTACCTGGGCGCCTTCTGCGGTGAGCTTGAGTCGTCGGGTGGAGCGCTGTAACAGCCGCACGCCCAGCGCACGCTCCAGCTGCGCCACTTGCTCGCTCACGCGAGAGCGACTGGTGTGCAGCAGGCGCGCCGCCGCGGCAAAGCTGCCGGCATCCACCACGGCCGCAAACACGGCCAAGTGTCGCAACTGGCTGGGGTCTATTGTACTCATAATCAGAACAGTGCATCCGTTTTTGGTCGACTTATCGTGACGTCAAGACTGCCCTAGACTGCCTGTCAACGCAATAACGTCAGACAGGAGAAACCCCATGATTGCAGTCACCGGCGCCAGCGGCCAACTCGGCCGGCTGGTCATCACCGCGCTCTTACAACGCACCAATGCGGCGGATATCGTCGCACTGGTG
Source organism: Gammaproteobacteria bacterium (assembly GCA_003511825.1). GTDB lineage: Bacteria > Pseudomonadota > Gammaproteobacteria > Granulosicoccales > Granulosicoccaceae > UBA7957. The sequence continues at coordinate 5,800 of DOIU01000137.1, forward strand.
CGCAACCCCGATAAGGTCAGCGACCTTGCCGCTCAAGGCGTGCAGGTGCGGGCATTCGACTACAACGCGCCCGACACCCTGGCACCCGCGCTCAGCGGCGTAGACAAACTACTGCTGATCTCTGCCAGCGACATCGGTAGCCGTCTGCCGCAACACCAGGCGGTCATTGATGCGGCCAACGCCAGCGGCGTCAACTTGCTTGCTTACACCAGCATCCTCCGGGCAGACAGCTCCCTGCTGGCCTTGGCCGAGGAACACAAGGCCACCGAAGCCGCGATCCAGGCATCGGGCCTGCCGGCGGTTATCCTGCGCAATGGCTGGTATACCGAAAACTACACCCAAAGCATCGGCGGTGTATTGCAAGCCGGAGCCGTCGCCGGCGCTGCGAAAGATGGTCGCTTGCACACGGCCGCCCGCGCTGACTACGCCGAAGCCGCTGCCGTCGTGCTCACCGCCAACGACGACCACGCCGGTAAGGTCTACGAACTCGCTGGAGACGCTGGCTTTACCCTCGCCGACTACGCCGACGAAATCGCGCGCCAAAGCGGGAAGACCATTGCCTACCAGGCCATGAGCGGCGAAGCATTCACCGCCATGCTCGTCAGCATCGGCCTGCCCGACGCCTTCGCCGGCCTGCTCGCCGACGCAGAAGTCAACGCGGCCGACGGCTGGCTCGCCCACGACGGCAACGACCTTAGCACCCTGATCGGGCGGCCCACCACGCCGCTGAGTGATAGTGTCACAGCTGCGCTTGCTGGATTGGCGTAAGCTCTGCGTCTTAAACCGTGGTACTACCAGCTTCTCTTTTTTCTGGAGAGGCTGGTACTGCCCCCTACAAGAGTGCGCGACAATCGGTGCTGCCCGGCCGGGTGGACACAGGCGTTGGCCTGCGATACTTTTTGTCCCTCTGGCTCTGGACAGCACGCATGGACCGCCCTTTGACTCGCATCAGTAAAGACCTACTCGCCGTGCTGACCGCAAGTGCGCTACTGTCTCTCATTCCTGTTTATGATGCGCCATACTCCGGCTGCGCAATCACGGGTTTTGCGACGCTCGCTCCCGGTTGCAGCGCATGGCCAGATGTTGTCGGAGGCGCCTGCGTGGTGCTCCCTTTGGCGCTTATCGCATCGCATAAACAGTTACTCACGGTGTTGGGTATGATGTTTGCCGTAGCCGTCACCGGGGGCGTCGGTCTGGCGTCATGGAAAACAGGGGAGGCCTCTGTCTATTTTCAGACGTATGGGGCGGATATCGGTATGCATCTGCGTCATCCGTTTTTCCTTGGCGCTGCGGTTTCTTTTGTTGTTTCCTTGCTGGCGAGAGAAGTGTTTAAGATGAGGCCTTGGCGTCCTTAAGTCCGAATAGATCATGGCGCAACCCTATCGTCCCTTTCAACCGACCCTAACACCACTTGGCTTAAAGAGGCATGGGCTGTCACTGGTTACTCAGCCCCCATCCCCAGCACTGTGCGGCGTGGTTCAGGCTTATTTGCAGATACACGCATCAGACGCGACCCCCTACCCAGTCATTCCCGACGGCACTCATGCGATATACCTATCTCGCCACGGCGCATTCCTGGTCGGCGCGCAGTCGAGGGCAATGGATATAGAGATACAGAAACCTGGGGATTACTTTGGTATTTGGTTTTTTCCTGGGACACTTCGCCATTTTGTAGATATAGATGTTTCAGAGATCAAGAATACCAGCGTAAACGAAACCGACATATCCTGGGATGATTTCGCGTGTTTGAGTGAAAAGATCTATCAGTACAGCGCATTTGAAGATCGTGCGACGGTGTGCGACCAATGGCTGATGACGCAGTTTAACGCACATATGCCGACTAAATTCGAGCATGCGATGGATCTTATCTATCAGTCTGACGGAAATTTAAGAGTCAGCACACTAGCAAAACGCGTGGGTTGGAGTGCTCGTCATTTAAACAGGATGTTGAGCTTGCATACGGGTTTTAGCACGAAAGAGTTTTCTCAGATTGTTCGTCTCCAGCATGCTTGCAAGCAGATATGGCGACAAGGCAACTTATCAACGAATACCAGCATGGAGTTAGGGTGCTTCGACCAATCGCACTTAATAAAGCAATGGCATAAACACCTCGGTATGACTCCCGGGGCCCTATGGCGTAGGCTCATGTCCGATTTTTACAATCATTGATGACTCGTTCGAGGTATACAACCGCGACCTTAACTGTTGGAGATTAGGATGCGGTTCTTGAACGCAGAAGTTTTAGCGATGTCAGACGGTGGTTTTTTTGGTGATGGCAATGCCCAGTTACCCAGCAGCTATATGCTGATGATTGACGAAATTACAGGCATTGCTGATGCCGGAGGGAGGTATGACAAGGGTTGGCTTGAGGCCAGTTTGAAGATCCATCCAGACCATTGGTTTTTTGATTGTCATTTTAAAGGTGATCCTGTCATGCCCGGATGCTTAGGGCTCGATGCACTATGGCAGCTGTTAGGGGTGTTTTTAGGGTGGTCTGGTTTGCCGGGCAAAGGAAGAGCCTTGGGGGTTGGCAATGTCAAATTCGGCGGGCAAATATTCCCTGATGCAGACACCATTCATTATCGAATAGACATAAAGCGAATGTTCAGGAGGCCCTTACCAATGGGGATAGGGGATGGCTCGGTCATCCATAAAGGAAATACCATTTACACGGCGCAAGACCTCAGAGTGGGGATGATCGGCGCCAGTGCCTCAAGCAGGGCAGTGTAGAGTTCCTCTTTTTGCACTCGGTTTGCCTGGTATCCTCTTTGTGCGCTTTCTAAGCCCTGTAGAATTTGTTTCTCGATGGCCTGAGTTGCTGATCGCAATTATGTACTCAAGTTTCGAGTGCGACCCTGTTTTCTCGCGGCGTGCGCAGGTGCAACGCGAAGGAGACGATAAACGTCGCGACGATTAACAGCAGGTCGAGCCGCAGGCCGGCGACTGTGCTGGGGATCAGGCCGAAGGTGGATACCAAGAAAGTGAGCAAGGCGGTTGCGGCAACCCAGGGGATTGCCCCGGCGCTGGTTTGCCCGCGTGCAAGGAAGGCGATGAGCACCATGGGCGCCACCAGCGCGGTGCCGGCGAAGCTGATTCGTGCGAGCAGGATGAGTTCGTTGGATGACATCAACGACAGCGCGTAGGCGGCGACGAAGAAGACCAGCAAGATAGCGAGGCTGAGGGCTTCGCGGCCACTGCGATTGCCGATGAATTCACGGCGCAGGGCGTGCAGCTGTGAATCGGCGGTGGACATGGCAGCCGCTAGCAAGCCGAGCATCGCGAGTGCGCCGATCAGTGCGTGTTGTTCGTCCACCAGCACTGCTTTCCAGAAGGCGGGAGCCGATGCCTCGGCGTAGGCAACAGCGCCATAGAGGCCGATAAACAGCGTGGGCAGTATCACCAAGAGCGCCAGTACGCCGATGCCGACGGCGCCCAGGCGCAGGTCGGTATCGCTCCTGAAGTGAGACACGCGCCAAGCCAGTTGTGGTTGCGAGATGGGCATGAGCGCGATGGCCATAAACGACGCGACCAGAAACTCCCAGCCGAATAAGCCCTTGGGCCCAGGCGTGGATAGCCAGGCGGGATTGCTGCCGCCAATTTTTGCAAGCCCGGCATCTAAGCCACCAAGGTTATCCAGGCACACACAGCCGATGATCCAGACGGTGACAAACATCATGCCCCATTGCACCAGGTCGCTACGTACGATGGCGCGAAAGCCGCCAAACTGGATAATTGAAAAAATGGCGACCAAGATCAGCAGGCTCAACAACCATTCGGGGATACCCCAGACCGCGCCCATAAACACCGAGATGCCGTGCAGCTGAATCGAAACATAAGGCACCAAAAAGACAAACAACCCCGCGAGGTAGATGACTTGCGCTTTTTTGCCACCGTAGGCGCGGTTGAGCACATCGGAGATGCTGTTAAAGTCGTTGCGAGCGCTGTAGGCGCGCACCTTCAAGCCAAACCACAAGACGATAAATGCCATGGCGGCATCGGTCACGCCGAGGAATAGCCAGGCGCCGACACCGTGTGTGCGGAAGAAGTTTGGCATGCCCATCAGGGTAAAGGTGCTGAACAAGGTCGCGGCGAAGGTGGTCATGCCGACTAGGGCAGAGAGATTGCGTATGTCGGTATTGTCGGCGGGGTCACTGCGGCGTACGGACCACACCATAAAGCCTATGTAGCACACCAGCAGTAGCACAAAATAAAGGGTCATGCTGTGCATATTAATCGTCTCCCTTCGGTGCTTCACTGGGTGCGACCAGGGCGCCCACAATCACCAGCACCAGTAAGCCGAGCGATACCCCGATACCCAGCCCCAAGCTCACGGGGAGGCCCCAGACTGCCGGTGTCGGCTTATCAGGTGAGAGCACGGTCGGGCTAAAGGCAAACACACACAACACCACCGCGAGAATTTTGGTCAGAGACCACAAGTAGCTTTTCACTGTCGCAAGCATCTCCAAAGCATGCATCAATTGGTTCGCAAGCGCGCGAGGTGACCACACTCGCGTGCCACGCCTTGCTGTGATGACCCGGTGATCGCCAGATCATCGCCAAACCGCGATAATGCCACGACGGATGGGGCTTTGTCTTGTGAGAGTGGCAGAGAATATCTGCACTAAAAATAGGGGTTTATGGCGCTTCTGTTGAGCAAGGCCGTGGCGTTGGATACACCTTTTGTCATTGACCCGACAGGCCAAAGCAGTAAGATGCCACTCCCACGCAACCACCTTCAAACGGTACAGAGACCATGGCATTCTGGCGAAAACCGCTGCTGCGACTTCAATGGGCGGGATGGGTGTTCTCCCTGTCGGCTTTGCCGATTCTGTTGTTGCTAGTGTGCCTGCCGGTGTTGATTCGGCTCGGGCTGTGGCAGCTAGAGCGCGCCGTTGAGCGGAAAGAGGCCATGGATGCCGTCGCTGCCTTGCAGACGCGGGCGCCTGTAAGCGTCACCGATCCGCAACTACTGGATGCCGAGACACCCTATGTGCGCGTGCGAGTTCAAGGCGAGGTGGATTGGTCCCGGCAGTTCTTGCTGGACAACCAAGTGCACAATACGGTCGCCGGGTACGAAGTGCTCACGCCCATCGTGTTCTCGCCAGGGCGTGCCATCTTGGTCAGCCGTGGGTGGATGCCACCAAACCCCGGCAAAAAACCCGATCTCTCGCCACCTGACACGCTAGACGCGGGCATCGTTGAGCTGACAGGGCTTGCAGTGACGCCTCCACCGCGTCTCGCCCCTCAGCAGCGCGCCGTCATTGAGCAACGCGCCAAGCTGAGCCACCGTAACGAAGACGCCGCGACCGACGCATGGCCGATCATCATCCTCGAAGAAGACTTCGCCAAACTCTCTGAACAACTCGGGCTGGAACTGGTGCCCCGCGTCCTCCAGCCCGACGCCATCGACTTCGGTTATACTCGCGTATGGCAGCCCGTCAGACGTGGCCCCACCGTTAACTATGGCTATGCCGCGCAGTGGTTTGGGATGGCGCTGCTGTTGGTGGGGGCCGTGATCGTATTAAACCTACGCCGCTGCCGTCCGGCAAAGTGAACCTGTGTTATCACTGTTATAGAACGGTGCCTAGGCTGCCCGTTAACACTGTGCTGAGACAGCATGCAGCGTCTTTGATATGTTCGAGAGGATGATGGAGATCCCAACGCTAACAACACACCGGCTTGTTCTCGTGCCCGTCACCGAGCAAGACATCCCTGCCTACAAAAAGCACTTTGTTGACTACAACATCATCCGCCACCTGGCGAGAGCAGTGCCTTGGCCTTACCCTGCCGATGGGGTGGAGTCCTTTCTCAAGGCGGAGATCTTTCCCCATCAAGGTAAAGACCGATGGCTGTGGGGCATCCACCTCGGGCCAGACCCCAAGGAATTGATTGGCGCCATAGAACTGTGGCGCGAAGGCAAACCCGAAAACCGAGGCTTCTGGCTTAGCAAAGCCTATTGGAACCAAGGCATCATGACAGAAGCCGTCGCTCCCATAAACGACTACGCGTTCGATGCTCTGGGCTTTGAAAAACTGGTCTTCTCAAACGCGAAAGGGAATGCCCCATCTCGCAGAATCAAAGAAAAAACCGGCGCTCAATACCTGCGCACAGAACAGGCAGAGTTTGTTGACCCTGCCTATACCGAACATGAGATCTGGGAACTCACTAAAGAGGCGTGGCTGCACAGAAGGCGGCAAGCTGAATAGTGTTACCTGCAGGGATGGGGCTGCTCCGCTAGCACAAGCAATACAAGCACCGGCAAGCGCACAACCTACTCGCGGTACTGCCAAAGCCTCTCGGCTGATGTGTGCTTAAAAAGTCAACGTTGGCACTCGCGTTTTCCAAAACGCTTGTGTGTTGAGTGGCGGTTCAGTAAATTGTGCGGGGTGTATATCAGCGTTTGCAGCTCAGTGAATGAACCATCACGTCAAGGCCAAGTTCAACAGCTACCCAGGACACATTCAGCCGCTGATGCACGAGCTCAGAAGCATTTTGTTCAGTGTCGCTGAAGATCTGGCGTTGGGTCGCGTGAGTGAATCTCTCAAATGGGGTGACCCCAGATATTCTGTCAAAGATGGAAGCTCCGTAAGAATAGGCTGGAAAGAACAGTGTCCTGACCAGTACTTTCTGATTTTTCATTGCCAAACCAGACTTGTGGCAACCTTTCGCGAGCTGTACTCAGACGTATTGGATTTTGAGGGAAACCGCGCCATTGTGCTGAGGGTTGACAGTGAGTTGCCGGAGCAGGCGATTCGCCACTGCATCGAATTGGCGATGCTGTACAAACGAATCAAGCACCTACCCATGCTGGGTGTATAAAGTAACGAGTCTCGTCACAACTCGCTCATGCGAGATTGGTTTTTCGACTGGCTTTAACACAGCGTCTTAGCAGGGCGCGTTTCAAAAAAGGAATCATGGTGAAAAAACCGTTCTTAGTCTTATGTGTGTTGTTGGCGTTGCAGAGCTACGCGATCGCTGGGTATTACGGCGGGATGCGGATAAATGAATATGATCCGATCACGGGGCTCTACTATAAAGCCATAGACATTGAGCGAAAAAGCAGAGGTTTTATCAGCAAGGGTCCCTCCACACAGGTTACCAATATCAGTATCTTTGACCCGAAGGATGAAAAGCACGCTTTATTGTTTAACGACAGTAAGATTCGGGATATCCAAGCTGTACTGTTTGAAACTGGGGTGGAGGATGGCGTTTTGAGCTACAGCGCATCCAGCCATTCTCAACGGATCAAAAACAATCACCAAGCAACATCGCGTAAACCAAAAGACAAGCTGCTCGTGAGTGTTCGGGTTTCAAGCAATGACCAGGTGTTTACTGAGCTATGGCTATCCAATAAGAAAGGAGAGGGTCTTACACTGATAGATACATTTCCGGCGTCTTATGATTGGCATATTGATGTCAAAAACTCAAAGATACGGATTGTGTCGAGTATGAATGGCCAATTTACGCAAAAATCGATCGACTGGTAGCGTGTGAAGTAACCTTTTGTAGGTGACGCGCCGCGCATTTCATGCCCAAAATACAGGGCGGTATATCTTAATAGAGGGATTTATGAATATTAGTAGAAAGTACTGTTTTATTTTGGCAGTGGCGACGGGGACGGTAACGCGGTTGATATCGGGCTTGAAGGGGACTGGGTGTCCAATTGTTACCTTGATGGACTGGATGAATACACTGTGGAGAAATTCAGTTTTGACGGCAATGCATTTGAAACAAGCTATCGCACGTACGATGCTTCTGATTGTAGTGGGGTATCCATTGATAGTGATGGAGGCAATGGCACCTTCTCCGTTGGGGATTTGGTCACCACCGATTCGGGTCTGGAGGCCTACGAGGTAGATTTTGCGTTGAATTATCAAGGCCAAATCATAGACGTAAAAGATTTAATTCGTGTCGAAGGCAACAGGTTTTATTATGGTGAGTCGGCCGATGTTGCCGAGAGGCCGACTGATCTGAATTTCGATGTTGTGCTTTTCAAACAATAGGTACAAAGGCCCACCCGAGAGACTCCGGATGAAGGGTTGCTGGGCTTACAAGGCGTGAGCACAAAGTGCCCCAACCAAGATGTAATACTAGAGTTTACTCGAGGGATTGGCTAGATCAGTTTTTTCGAGACGTAGATGATAATTGCAAGGATGCAGGTCAAGGTACTCTGTGGCGCAACATCGCATGTGCATTATTCATAGCGTCATGCAAAAGCGACTTGGAGCTACTCAGCTTAATCGAGGCGTGATTGGGCTAGTGTAAAAGCTTCGGCTGAAGGTCTGAAAAGAATCTAAGCGTGTTGGGTGCCGTTGGCGGTGTCGTTGGTTTTTCTGATCGTGGAGTCAATTGTGTTTCGAGTGATCTATCGTTGGGAAGTCGAGCCCCAAAATTTCGACAAGTTTGTGGATGTTTGGCGGACGACCACGAACCGCATTCATGCGTCTGTCCCAGGCGCCTTAGGCAGTTTTATGTTAAGAGGCCACGAGAAAACAACAGAAGTATTGACGATTGCCAAGTGGGCATCCTTCGAAGATTGGGAAGCGTTCTGGGGGAATGCAAATCCGGCAGAAATGGAAGACATGAGAGCGTTGGGTACGCGTATTTCGGTTGAGTCGTATTCTGAGGTCGAAGATCATACGCGTTAGGCGACTTAGGGCATTCAGGAGATACTTTGCCGTGTATCATAAGGTTTTGAGGATTCGATGTATGACGGAATTAGTCTGGGTTATCTGAAATCTGCCCGTATTTTTGTTGTGGCAATCCACCTGTTTATTGCATCGGTGATCCGTTAGGCAGAAGCAAAGTAGGGACATGTATTGTTAAAAAAGCTAGGGGCTGACACCTAACGTTG
>DOIU01000008.1 GCA_003511825.1 Gammaproteobacteria bacterium
CCTTGGTTAACCAACCGGTCAAGGTCGGCTGGTTTGGCGATCATCTTTATATAGAGATTCACCCTCCCTTGGATGAAGATGCCGTCAGTGATGAAGCCTTATTACAACTCGCGGTAGACAGTGTTCGCGAGAAGATAGCTGACGACTCTCGCATCGCGGTGCGCTGGAGCCGTTTGCGACAGGCCGTGAAAGAAAAGAGCGGCATTCCCCATATGATTTCTCGTCAGGACAGTATCTAATCACTGCCATCGCGCTCAACAGTTATGCATGAGCGCGGTTCTGTTTCCCTCTGTCTTGTTCGTCACGCGCTTAATGGCTACGGTAAGCCCCCATAAAAAAAGGCCGCGTATCAACGCGGCCCTTTGGATGTAGCGAGTGGCTGGCGATGCAATCGCCAGCGATCGCGCGTCATCCTTATTTGTACATCGCTTTCTTGAACATCTGGTCGATTTTAGCATCGGTGTCTGCAGACATGCTTTTCGCTTCGTTGGCGGCAGTCAGTGCGTTAGCGGCGTCGGCTTTGGCAGAGTTAGCGGCAGACAGTGCTTCTTCGGCTTTGCTCATGGCGCTGCTGTTACCGTCTTGCAGAGCGCTGATTTGCTGCTTGATGTCAGCCATTTCGTCGACGTTCTCTGCCTGTGTGGCGCAACCGCCAAGGGCAACGGTGGCCAGCATGATGGGAAGAGCGGTTGCTGCAAAAGTGCGTTTCATGGTGTGTATACCTCTGTTGAGTAATTAACGAATGATGACCGGTGTACCGACGCGCACAGATTGACTTAACTCATCGAGTTGTTCATCTGTAAGCGCAACACAACCGTTGGTCCAGTTAAAAGAATCATGGATTGAGCGGTCGCTTTCACCGAGTCCGTGGATCCCAAGGTTGCCGCCGAGCTCTGTATCCTGTGGTGGAAGCTTGCCTTGGTCCAGCGCTTCCTTGATCCTATTGAATGTCTTAGTTGATATTCGGTCGTTTTCAAGCGCCTCTTGAGCGAGATTCAATGTCGGATAGGAAAGGCCAAGGAATTTATGGTATTTCTCACTGTCTTTGATCCACGCGATCTCAAAGTTACCCAGCGGCGTTGATTTGTCGCCTGCGGTGCGCTGCTTGCGGACACCACCGCGTCCGATGGCGATGTTGTCAAAAGACTTGACCGGCGTAATGCCGCGCATGACGACCATTTTGCCAATTTGGGTATCAATCAGCAGCCATTTCTCATAGGTTTCGGTGGCGTTGGCGAGGGGCATTGCCACAGTCAGGGGCGCAATCAGAGCCACACAGCGGATGACCGCAGTGAGCACGGGAATCAATCGGAGAACGTGCACGGTTTCAGTTAGGTCTCAAGAGCCGGAAAGTACGCAGGGCAATATGTATGCCCTTTAGCGTAGCAAAGTCATTTCAATCTGCCACTGTTTCTCCGGTTAGGATTTGGACAGGGCGACGGAGTGACATTGCCGTATGGATTGGGAAGCCTTTAGATAAAGGCTTCCCAATCCAGCAAGACTTCATGAAAGTGCTTCAGCTTTGTCGAGTAGACGGGGCCGGTTTCATCCGCTTCACTTTGTATAGTGACAGTCTCGGGGGTCATCGTCACCGTATGGGCGTTGCCATAGAACTCTCGTGCATCGGCGTGCCCGTTTTGGACGGCCCAGAGGTCGTCCAACAGTGCTTGCAGTATGATGGTGTCTTCCTGGATATCGGTTTCCAAAAAGACGGTCAGAATTTTTTCTGCAACCGGGCCCCGCGCGCAGGGAATATCATTGTCGTTACGAAAAAACCGTAGATTTCTGGCCATGATTTAGGGTTTGAGGTAGACGGGAAAGGCAGTATTGATCCTGCCATCGTTTAACACATAACCCTGTATCGGAAAGCCTAAACCGGATGGCCCGCTCCAGGGTTGGTTTTTTGACTTATCACGCTTGTGGTACGCGTGCGTAATGGCTTGTATGACATCTTCCCGCGATAAGGTATCGGGAAACATCGAGGAAAACTTCTCTCGCCATTGTTGTTGATCTTTGTCGTACACTTCGATGCGCGCGGTATACACGCCGGCTGGATTGGCTTTAGAGACGATGCGCGCGACGCGGGCATGCTGTGGGTCTTTACCGCCTGGGCGAGCATGGTAGCCCGTGGGCCTACCGCGTTTATTGATTTCACCGAAGAATACATGCTCGAGATTGATGGCCGGCTGGGTGTCGGACCATTTTTCCGAAGAGGTGAGTGCGCTACCTGGATTGCAGGCAGCTACACTGAGCAGGAGCAGTACGGTGGCGAAACGCGCAACAGCACGTAATCCCTTGCTTTGATTAGGCATGTTTTAAACCAAATCAGACTCGCATATGAATGTCTATTCTACTGAAACCAGAATTATTTTCCAGAACCCTGTCGAGATAGGTCTGTGAGTTGCATTGATAGTGTGATGAAAGGGACTTGGTATGAATGAACAGGCGTTAATTCAACTGGCCGGCATTGGCGTGCTGGCAATTCTGTCGCAATGGATTGCGTGGTGGGTCAAACTCCCGGCGATTCTGTTTTTGTTGCTCTCCGGTTTGGTCTTGGGGCCAGTCATGGGTTGGCTAGACCCGAATGCGTTATTCGGCGATTTGCTGTTCCCGTTTGTGTCCTTGTCAGTGGCGGTGATCTTGTTTGAAGGGGCGTTGACCCTGCACTTTGATCAAATCCGTGGCATTGGCGGCGTGGTGCGCAATTTGGTTTCGGTGGGGATCTTGGTCACCTGGCTAATCATTACTGTGGCCGCGCACAGCTTTGCAGGATTTAGCTGGGAGCTAGCGTTTCTGTTTGGCGCGGTGATGGTGGTGACGGGGCCAACGGTGATTGTGCCGCTGCTGCGCACAGTCAGGCCGCGCGCTAACGTGGCCAATATACTGCGTTGGGAAGGCATCTTGATTGACCCGATCGGCGCCTTGCTGGCGGTGTTGGTGTTTGAGTTTATCCTGTCGGGACAAGACTCGTCGGCCATCAACCACACGCTCTATGTCTTCGCCGAAGTTTTGGCCATTGGCGCGATCATTGGTGCCTTGGCAGGCTATATGTTTGGTCTCGTGCTGCGTCATCACTGGTTACCGGAGTATTTGCAAAGCGTCGCTGCACTGATTGTCGTGTTTGCGGTGTTTACGTTGTCCAATGTCTTTGCCGAGGAATCCGGCCTGCTAACGGTGATGGTCATGGGCATGTGGCTGGCAAACATGCGCAACGTGGATGTCGACGACATTCTCAACTTCAAAGAGAGTTTGAGTATTTTATTGATCTCGGGCTTGTTCATTATCCTCGCGGCACGGGTGGAGTTTGCCCAGTTGCAGGAGCTGGGGTGGTCGGCGCTTGCGGTGTTTTTGTGTATTCAATTGGTCGCGCGCCCGGCCAAGGTTGCCATCGCGACCATCGGTTCAAACCTCACGTTTCGGGAGCGCGTGTTGCTGGCGTGGATTGCACCGCGCGGTATCATTGCTGCGGCCGTTACCGCACTGTTTGCTCTGCGCCTGCAAGAAGCGGGCATGGAACAAGCTGAGTTACTGGTGCCGATGGCGTTTATCGTCATTATCGGCACCGTGGTGCTCCAGAGCGCGACCTCTGGCTGGTTGGCGCGTAAGCTCGATGTTGCCGAGCCCGATGCGCAGGGATACCTGATCATTGGTGCCAATCCGGTGGCGATTGCGCTGGCAAAGGCCTTGGGCGAGCATGGCTTCCGCTCTGTTCTGGCAGACACGCACTGGGAGGACATTCGCAAGGCACGCATGGCGGGCCTGGCCGTGTATTATGGCAACCCTGTATCCGCGCACGCTGATCGTTTCCTCAATCTTGTCGGCCTCGGGAATATGCTGGGATGTTCGCGTCGTTTCTAGCACAATGCCTTAGCGGCCTCCAAGTACCGGGCCGAGTTCGGCAAAAACAACATCTATACGCTGCAATCTGCCCACGATGCCCAAAAGTCAGAGAAGTTGACTGCTGGAGACGAATACCGTGGGCGGATACTGTTTGGCGAAGCGGTCACGCAGAAGCAGCTTGCCCAGCTCTTAGCCGATGGCGCGAGCATGAAAACCACGACGTTGAGTGATTCATTTTCCTATGAAAATTATGTGACGCAGTATGGCGATGATGCCATTCCTCTGTTTATGCTCAATGGCAAAAACCGGCTGCTGTTCTTTGGCGAGCACGAGAAAACCGAGCCCAAATCTGGCTGGAAGATAGTTGCAATGGTCAGACCCGAAAGCACCGCCGTGAACGGGGCAGAAAGCGCTTGAATTGCATTGAAAAACTGCTGTAAACCCCTATCTTTTGGGCAGATGAAAACCGCACTGCGATCACGATGAAGTTTGAAGATTATTACAAGATGCTGGGTGTTGAACGCGACGCCAGCCAAGATGAGATTAAAAAGGCCTACCGACGGCTGGCACGCAAATACCACCCCGACGTGAGTAAAGAGCGTGATGCTGAAGAGCGCTTTAAGGAAATCGGCGAAGCCTATGAAGTGCTGCGCGATGATGAAAAGCGTGCGGCCTATGACCAGCTGGGTCCTAACTGGAAGCAAGGTCAGGATTTTACCCCGCCGCCGGGTTGGGGCGATGGCGCGAATTTCTCGGGCGGGTTTTCAGGGGGCGGTGGCGCCAGCGCATTCAGCGATTTCTTTGAAAGCATGTTCGGTCGTGCCACCGGGCAGTCCGGCTTTCACTCGTCAGACTTTGGCGGGCATGCGGGTGGTTTTGGTGGCCAGGCGCAGTCTGCGCGCGGTCAGGATCAGCATGCCAGTATCCAGATCGACATCGAAGACTCTTACCAGGGTGCGAGCAAAACGCTCACCCTCAAAGGGAGTGGTCAAGCTGGTGCTGACCAACCGCGCAAACTCAAAGTGCGCATCCCTAAAGGCGTGCGAGAGGGGCAGAAAATCCGTCTTGCAGGGCAGGGTGGCGCTGGCGTAGGCCAAGCCTCGGCGGGTGACCTGCAGTTGGAGGTGCATTTCCGCCCCCACCGCTGGTATCGCGTCGACAGCTCTGATGTCTACATGGACTTGCCGCTGACACCTTGGGAAGCGGCACTCGGGGCGACCATTGATGTGCCGACACCTGAAGGGCGTGTGGGGGTAAAAATTCCTCCTGGAGCTGAGCAAGGCAAGAAGCTGCGCTTACGCGGCCGCGGTTTGCCCGGTCGGCAGGCCGGCGACTTTTACGTGGTGCTGCAGTTGACCTTGCCCAAAGCGGATTCGCCACAGGCGGAAGCGCTCTATGCCCGCATGCAGGAAGAACTGGCCTACAACCCGCGAAAAGACCTCTACTGAGCGGCGATCTGCTGCTCACTGCCCGCGCTGTGTTGAGCGCGGGCGTCATATTGCCATCCACGCTGCTTCAATCACTTGCACGCACGCCAACCATAATTGCCAACTTCCCGCCGGTTTCATCAGAAAAATGGATCGGATAAGTACCGAACGTGACGTCGGTCTCATCATTCGAGGCATCAATCCAGTCAAATAGGCGACCATAAATCACCGGCTTAGCGCGTGAAGCGCAGCAGGTGCCAATCGGATGGCGCGGAGCATCACTCAGCGCTGTGACCGCATCGGAAAGGTGGGAGCCATGAAGTTCGTAAAAACACAAAAACATATACCGACGACTGCACCGCGATTCTTAAGCACGACGGTTTTCTGTCTGGCGAGTTTGATGGCCCTGATTACGATGTCGCGCGCGGATGCGGCGAGTTTTGGCGTGCGTGTGATCGATGAGCAAGGCCAACCGTTGGCGGGTGCCGCTGTGTGCATTGGCACGGCTGCGAATCCGGGTCAGTTTGGTGCGTTCATGACTGCAGCCGACGGTAGCGCCCGCATTGATAATGCACCGGCAGTCCCGCTGCGTATCACGGTCTCGAAAGAGGCGTTCCAGGGAGTGCACTTTGAAGAGCCAATCCGAAACTGGAACCTGATGACGGATGTCACGTTGTTGCGCGATGGCGAAGGCCCGGTCTGCGACATCTCTGGTCATGCGGACGCACAAGCAGCCGACAGCGAACGATTGAAAATCTCATACCTCAATGCGTTTAAGAGTCGGGCTGGCTATACCATTGAGTCAGACATCCAGGGTGCGCCCACGCATTACCGTGTCAGTCATCGCAAGGATTTTGCCGGTGCGAAGTGGCAGCCTTATCAAAAGGCCGTGACCTATCGCGGCGCTGCGAAGGATGCATTGTATTTTCAGGTGAAGCGCTTTTCGGGCAATACGGGCAGTTGGTTGGAAGCGCGTTCGGCAGTTGCCGACATCGCGATAGGTGTCAACTGAGAGTATGCTTTGCTGATGAGCATCACTGAGCCGCTGCGGCTCAGTGATCTTTGACAGATTCCAGCTCTTCCGCACTCAATGTGCGCGCATCTGATTCGAGCATCACGGGAATATCTTCCTTAATCGGGTACGCCAGTCCCGCCTGTCGGCTCCACAACTCGTCACCGACTCTGAGCAATTTTCCTTTGGTGACGGGGCATACCAAAATATCCAACAGTCGTTTATCCATTGTCTGGCCTGTGATCGCGCGCTGTATCGCGCATTCTAAAGGATCCATGTGCCTGATGGCATCGGGGGTGGCCCAATGCACACCAGGTCCGCAGTGACGCTTACGCCGGGTTTTGCAGGCGCGCGGGCAAGGCCTCGCGCAGACGCTCATGCAGTGCTTGCAACGTCTCTTCGGTGGTTTCCCAGCTGATACAACCGTCGGTGATCGACACACCGTATTCCAGATGATCACTCAGGGGCTGGTTGCCGGCCTTGAGGTGACTTTCCAGCATCAAGCCTATGATGGATTGATTGCCCTCAACAATTTGCTTGGCAACTTCGCTGACGACAATGGGTTGCTGTGCCGGGTCTTTATTGGAATTGGCGTGGCTGCAGTCGACGATGATGTTGTTGCTCAAGCCGGCCTTTTCCAAGGCCTCTTCAGCAGCGCGAATGCTCATCACATCGTAATTGGACTGCCTACCGCCGCGCAAAATGACATGGCCATACTGGTTGCCGCGGGTTTGGATCACCGTCACTTGCCCCTGGGCATTGATGCCGAGGAACCGGTGCGGCGAGCTGGCGGATTTCATCGCATTGATCGCAACATCCAGACCGCCATCGGTGCCATTCTTAAAGCCAACCGACGTTGACAGACCACTGGCCATTTCCCGATGCGTTTGGGATTCGGTGGTCCGTGCGCCAATGGCAGACCACGAGAACAAATCGGCCAGGTACTGAGGGCTGATGGGGTCGAGTGCTTCTGTTCCTGTGGGTAAGCCGAGTTCCGCCAAACTGACCAACAGCTCTCGTGCTTTCACCAAGCCATCTTCAATCTGAAAAGAGTCGTCCAAGTACGGGTCATTGATCAGGCCTTTCCAACCCACGGAGGTGCGTGGCTTTTCAAAGTACACGCGCATCACGATATACAGCGTATCGGCATAGCGGTCATGTAATGCCTTGAGACGTTCGGCATACTCTTTGGCTGCATCGACGTCATGGATTGAGCACGGGCCGGTGACAACCAGCAGTCGGTGATCCTTGCGATCAAGGATGGCTTCGACGGCGCGGCGGCTTTGTTCGACCGTTTGACTGGCCTGGTCAGAGCGCGGTACGCGTTGACGCAGTTCCTGCGGAGACAGGAGGACGTCCTCTGACACGATATTGATATTGCTGAGTGGTTGGTTCAT
>DOIU01000236.1 GCA_003511825.1 Gammaproteobacteria bacterium
TCTTCACGTTCGGTGCGCGGTTCAGGAAGCAGGCGTTGCACCAGTTCATGGTCACGCCCGTAGCGCGTTGTAATCAAATGAGTCATTATTATCTGCCTCTCGCGGGTCTACTGGCTCTTCAGATTCAACACACCATTGCGGTATGTATCCATCTGATAAAACCAGTTGGGTTCGATGACGTAGGTTGTTTCAGGCGCTTCGATGATCGCTGGCCCATCGATACGGTTGCCTGGGCGCAACGCTTCCCAGTGATAAATGGGTGTTTCAGTCAGTCCTTGCGTGGGATCGAAACACGCAGGTCGGTGCCCGACGAAAGCCTCGTCGCTCGGCACAGAACCGGTGTCGGCATAGCGGGTTAGATCTGCGACGCGATCTTCCACATAAGCACTGAGATAAAAACACTCGACGTTGATTCCGCCATCGATAAAGGACGCTTCCGGCGAATAGATTTCGCCGTACTGCTTCTCGAATGCGTTGCAGAGTGCTTCTACATCTGCGGTGCTGTTGAGGTTGAGCGCGGGCGCTTTTATTTTGGTCAGGTTGTACTGGCTGCCGTAGCGCATATCCAACTCCAGCTCAAAACGGATGCTGTCTTCAGAAACCCCTTCCAACAGCAGGTCGCGTTTCGCGGCATCCTTGAGATCATTCACGACGGCATTAAACACTGAAAAGTCGTCGAGATAGCTTTGGCTATTCCACTGGAACAGTTTCAATGCACGGGAAATATCCCAGACTTGTTTGATCTGCATGGTCGAGGCGCCAAAAGCACCAAACACCGAGGCCACCGCCGGCACGATGACCTGCGTTGTACCCATATAAGGCGCAAACCCGCATGCGTGTGCAGCACCGGCACCACCACACGCAAAGGCCACAAACTTGCGCGGATCATGGCCACGTAGCGCGACTTCATTGAAAACCTCCTGCCCCATCCGCGCATCCACCAACGCACGAATGCGGTGTGCCGCCTCAAGCACACTGATCCCCAACGGCTTTGCAATCTTCTCCTCAATGGCGGTGTGGCTGAGCTCTTCATCCAGCATCATATCGCCGTCCAGGTAGTTATCCGGATTGAGATAACCCAGAACCACATCGGCGTCGGTGACCGTCGGTTCATCGCCGCCCTTGTCATAGCAGGCGGGGCCTGGCATGGAACCGGCGGATTGCGGACCGACTTCCAAGGCGTCATCCATCAGCGCGTTCAACCAGGCGATAGGGCCGCCGCCGGCACCAATCGACTTCACTTCGATGGCGGGGATATTGGTGCGCCAGCGATCGATGACCGGAATAAAGTCGTGAGCACGCAACTCACCATTGGCGATCACACCAATATCAAAGGACGTCCCCCCCATGTCCGTGAATATGATGTTGTTACTGTCCGTCAAACTGCCGAGGATGGTGCAGCCGTGCATACCCGCTACCGGACCTGCATTATGTGTAAGCACCGCTTTGGTTCGCGACACTTTCTTATTGCCGCCAGTGTTATGCACCAAGACTAACGGTTGTTGATAGCCTTCATCCCGCAACTCATTCCCCAGTTTGCTCAATTCATCACTCATGATGGAATGGATATAGGCATTGACGATACTGGTCATGGTGCGGGTGTATTCACCCGCCTTGGGAGAGATTTCACTCGACAAGATCACGGGCATCGCCCCCAGATACTCCTCGGGGTACTCTTCCTCAATGACCTCTTTGATGAGCTTCTCGTGTGCAGGATTGACGAAAGACCACAAGGTGCTGACCACAAAACCCATGGCACCGCGATCGACCAGGGTTTGCAGTTTTTCCAGGATGTCCTCCCGCGATAAGGGGCAAATCACCTGCCCGTTACAATCAATACGCTCACGGACACCCACCACCATATCGGGCGTGATTAACGGCTCGGGCTTTTGGATACGCCCCAGATCGCGGTTCTAATGGTCCGGCAACCCGTCTGCCCAACTGCGGGAGCGTCCGATGTGAATGGTATCTTCGAAGCCGGCCGTGGTGATCAACCCCAGCTTGGGGCCGTTGCGCTCAATCAGCGCATTCGTGCCGATGGTTGTTGAATAACGCAGCGCTTTGGTTTGCTGCAAATAGTCCTCGGAAGAAATCCGATAGCGTTTCGCCAATTCTCGGATGCCCCGCATGAATCCAACCGACAGATCGTAATGTGTGGTTGGGGTTTTGAACGTCATGACTTCACCGTCATCATTAATCGAGTTGAAGTCGGAAAATGTGCCGCCTATATCGACACCGATTCTGTAACTCATTGTCCTCATCCTCTGCTTAGCACGTTGCCGCGCTGAACGCTTTTTTTACATCACGCAAACTTTCCAGATCGCTATCCTGAGGCAGCTGCCCCGGCGTCAGATAAAACAACCCTATATGCGCTGCGAAACGGGTATCTAAAGCGGTCAGCACCGACCGCAGCTGGTCGCTATCATTCAGTGGGAGCGACAGCCCCAGTAAAGACCAATCGCCTGCCGCGTCCAGCAAACCCGACATGGCATCCACATCCATGTGCCCGCAGACCATCAAGGCATCCAGTTTGAGCTTTGCGAGTGCTGCGGCCTGTTCAGGCGTGATGGCCTCCGTCAGTATCCCGGTGCCAACGTCGTAATAGCGGGCGACATTGCTCAAGGTGCTATAGATTCGCCTGAGATCAGCCAAGGGCGTCTGCGCGAGTGCTGATTCGTCCTCCAGAAACATCAGTAACTCTGGACGCTGCTGGCAGATGATCTCTGCGAGTGCCGTCAAATGACTTTTCACGGCATTGAAGTGTGTCTTGCTGGGTGTTTCGTTAAAGATGCGGAGCGCGAGCGTCGCCGGGCCCAACAGGGCTACCGCGCAAGACTTATTGCGCAGTGGCGACTTGACCACCCCTTCGACCATCTGCAAATAAGGGTCTATTGCCGTCTTGTCCAGCGTGTCAGTGAGTGTGATCGTCTCCTCACAGTGCTTGCTGCCCTCTTCCCAAACAAGCCTGGCACCACAGCCCACTAACGTCATATCAGGATCTACGCAGACGGCTATCGCATCGCCACCGACCAAATCAGTGGTCTGCAGGATCGTCCGCGTCCACTGCACGGGATCGGTGAACAGCGCTTGCTGAGACATCGACGCCACCCGCGGCAATAGGCTGTCGACCAGCGGTAATAGCAATCTCGCTCCCTGTGCAGCAGCGTTCTGCACAGAATCGCCAAACGATGGCCGGTCAGTCATTGGATACCTCGGCATACCGTGCCTTGAGCGCGGCAATGTCCAACTCAATATCGTTGCTGACGGGATGGCCGGGTGGCAGATACTCATTCTCAATAACCACCGCGCACTGCGGACAATAGAACTCCAAGAGGCGACAATAATCCTTATCTGGTGTAAACGAATAGACCTTGTCATCAATCATGGGTGGGTGCGCTTCTTCTACGGGGACTTCCGCCACTAAGCAGTGATGCTTGTAGTTTTCATGAGCGGTGCCCAAGGTATGATTGCAGCGATGACACACCCATGTTTCTTGTTCAAGACAAATGTCCAGCGTTTGCATCATGCGAAGTTTCATGCTGCGCCCGCAGCGT
>DOIU01000337.1 GCA_003511825.1 Gammaproteobacteria bacterium
TTGATCGCCTCGGTGCTACCGAGCTCGAGCGCAATATTGAGCTGACTTTCCTGGAAGCCTGCTTTTTCAAGATACCGAGCGATAACGCTGCGGGTCCCTGAGCAGCCTTCGCGAAAAATAAACGGATGCTCCAGCAATTCGGAGGTCTGCAGGGTCGGCTGCTTTGACAGCGGATGCTCGGTGGCCACAATGACGAACAGCTTGTCGACCTGACACGCATCGACCAACAACAGTTTATTGTTGACCTCACCTTCAACAATCCCCAGATCAATCGCGTTGTCTTCCACCATGGTCACAACACCCGTGGTGTTGGCCACTTTTAGCCGGATGCTCACGTCGGGAAAGCGCTCTTTAAAATCCCCCAGCAAGGCGGGCAGCATGTACTCGGCAATGGTTGTGCTTGCACCGATCGTGATATTGCCCGTGTTGTCGCCGGTTAAGCGTTTGACGGACTCTTGCATATCGCCGTACAGCTCAAAGATTTTTTCGGCGTAGCCGTCAACGACTTCACCCGCTTCGGTCAAGCTGATCTTATTGTGCCCCCGGTCAAACAAGCGGGTATTGAAATCTTCTTCCAATTGCCGCACCTGAAACGTCACAGCCGGTTGCGTCATATTGAGAATTTCAGCGGCTTTGGTAAAGCTTAAGACACCCGCGACGGTATGAAATACCTGTAACCTTCGATCTGACATGTAGACCTCTCCCCTGAATAGTTTGGGCCCAATCGCGGTGGACCGGGATCACCGCTCAATGCGGCTTATAGTTACTGCGCAGGCTCAAAGCGCTTTCGCATAAAGGCGTAATACAACACCGGAATCACCAACAACGTCAGCAGCGTTGAGACAAAAATCCCCGAAATCAAT
This sequence comes from Gammaproteobacteria bacterium, assembly GCA_003511825.1. GTDB lineage: Bacteria > Pseudomonadota > Gammaproteobacteria > Granulosicoccales > Granulosicoccaceae > UBA7957. The sequence continues at coordinate 864 of DOIU01000337.1, forward strand.
GACACAGCCAACCCGCTGAAAATGGGGTCATCCAGAATAAAAATGGCGCCCAACATCGCCGCCAGCGCAGTCAGCACAATCGGTTTAGTACGTACCGCAGCGGCGTTGATCACAGCTTCTTCAAACGGGGTTTGCTGGTATTTGACCTGATGATTGATAAAGTCGACCAATAAGATGGAGTTACGCACAATAATCCCCGCCAGAGCGATCATTCCGATCATCGACGTGGCGGTGAACTGCGCACCCGCCAGCGCATGGCCGGGCATCACGCCAATGACCGTGAGCGGAATTGGCGCCATGATAATCAACGGCACCAGATAAGAGCCGAACTGCGCCACTACCAGCAGGTAGATCAAGATCATCCCAACGCCATAGGCAATGCCCATATCGCGGAAGGTTTCATAGGTCACCTGCCACTCGCCGTCCCACTTGATGCTGTAGTCATAGGGGTTTTGTGGCTGATCGATCAGGAATTGATCAGAGATTTTCGCCGCCACCGGATTTTCCGCAGCAGGATCACTGAGCTGGAAGAACACATCAAACATCCCGTACAAGGGGCTGTCCAAATGCCCGGCCATATCGGCAGTCACAAACGACACCGGCAACAGATCTTTGTGGTAGATCGTCTTCTCCAGATCCGCCTTTTTCACCGTGACCACCTCAGACAGCGCCACCAAATGACCCGTGACTGTGCGTACCTTCAGTGATAGCAGACTGTTCAGATCGGCTTTGTTTGCGTTGGGGAATTCAACCCGGATCGGGATCTCATACTTGACGTTATTGCCGTGCAAATAGCCAATATCTGACCCCGCCAGCCCTGCTTGAATGGCCTGCGCGACAGCAGCCTGCGAAACACCCAACAAGCTGGCCTTACTGCGGTCAACCTGCAGAATAATCCGCTGAATATCGGCTTCAACGCTGTTATCCACGTCAACGATATCGGGTGTGTTGCGCAAGACGCTGGTGATTTCTTTAGCAAGTGCCAGTTGGCCTTCGTACTCAGGTCCGTACACCTCGATCACCAGCGGCGACATCACCGGCGGACCCGGCGGCACCTCAACGACTTTCACGTTGGCATCAAAGCGCTCACCAATCGCCTGCAAAGGCGCACGCATGGCCAAGGCGATGTCGTGGCTCTGGCGATCACGCTCATGCTTGTCGACGAGATTCACCTGGATATCGCCAACATTTGCGCCCTCGCGCAGGTAGTACTGGCGCACCAGACCGTTAAAGTTGATCGGCGCAGCCGTCCCCGTGTAGATTTGGTAGTTATCAACCTCAGGTACAGACTTGATGTAATCCGCCAGCTCATCCAGCACAACGCCTGTTTGCTCCAGCGATGTGCCTTCCGGCATGTCGAGAATCACCTGAAATTCTGATTTGTTATCAAACGGCAGCATTTTCAGCACCACAAGCTGCACCGCCGCCAGCGACACCGAGGCGACAATCAGTAAAGTGATGCCGAGGTACAACAAGGCGCGCGGACCGCGACCTTGCTTACCACGCAAAAACGGTCGCATCAGCCCGTTGAAAAAGCCGTACATCTTGCCTTTGGCCGATTCGTCAAAATCACCGTGCGCCGCATGCGCGTGACTGCGTCCCAACACCGCATTGGTCATCCACGGCGTCACGACAAAGGCGACAATCAACGAGATCAGCATGCCCATGCTGGCATTAATCGGGATAGGACTCATATACGGCCCCATCAAACCCGTGACAAATGCCATCGGTAACAAGGCTGCAATAACGGTAAAGGTCGCCAGAATGGTTGGGCCGCCGACTTCATCGACTGCGCGCGGAATAGCCTCCACCAAGTTCTTCGCGCCGAGCTGAATATGCCGGTGAATGTTTTCCACCACCACAATCGCGTCGTCGACCAAAATTCCAATGGAAAAAATTAATGCAAACAACGACACCCTGTTCAGCGTGAAGCCCCACGCCCATGAAGCGAACAAGGTCATCGCCAGGGTGATGATAACGGCCGTACCGACAATAAAGGCTTCTTTAATACCGAGCGCGAAGACCACCAGTAAAACCACAATACCGGTCGCAAAGGCCAGCTTACCGATCAGCTTCTTCGCCTTGGCGTCTGCAGTTTCGCCGTAGTTTCGCGTCACGGCGACATGGACGCCATCGGGGATGAGTGTGCCTTGCAAATCATCGAGGTGGCTCACCAGTTTGTCGGCGATATCCACAGCATTGGTGCCCGGCTTCTTGGCGACCGCGATGGTGACTGCCGGGTGCTTGCCCGGTACATTGTGGTCACCTTCGGTGTGCTCACCCAGACCAAACCAAACAAATTGCTCCGGATGATCAGGCCCCAGGCGCACCTCAGCCACATCAGCCAGATACACCGGCGCCCCGTTGACTACGCCCACGATCAGTTGCTCGATTTCCTCAGGCGTGGTCATAAATTCCCCCGCCTGCACCTGAATCTCGCGATTACCCGCAACCAACGCACCGGCCGACACGCTGGTATTGCCTGCCGAGAGCGCATTCTGCAGATTCGTCAGATCGATGCCATAGCCCGCCATCCGCTGCGGATCGAGCAGCACATGCACCACCGTTTCGGGGCCACCAATGGTGTAGATATCACGCGTGCCTTTGACACGCTTGAGTTCGACCTCAAGTGCATGTGCCACCTTCAGCAACTCATGACCGCCGCGTGTTTCGTCGTCAGTCCACAGCGTCACGCCCACAATCGGGACATCATCAATCCCCATAGGACGCACAATCGGCTGCATCACACCAAGACCGGGTGGCAGCCAATCTTGATTGGAGTAAATTTTGTTATACAGCCGAACAATGGCATCCGTGCGTTCTTCGCCGACCTCAAACTGCACCGTAAGGACCGACATCCCAGGTCGCGAAACCGAGAAGATGTGATCTAAACCAGACACCTCTGACAGCACCTGCTCGGCCGGCGTACTGACCAACTTCTGCACCTCGTCGGCAGTCGCCCCCGGGAACGGAATAAAGACATTCGCAAAGGTCACATTGATCTGAGGTTCTTCCTCGCGCGGCGTCACCATCACCGCAAACACACCGAGCAGAAAACCCACCAAGGCCAACAGCGGTGTGATCTGACTCGTCAAAAACTGATCGGCAATCCGTCCTGAGATGCCCATGCGTTCATTGCTCATGATCACTCACCCGCTTGCTGACTGATGGCTTCCTTGACGAACACGCCTGCCGCTGCGGGATTCAGCGCGACCCGTTGGCCCGCCTCTGCACCGGCCAGCAACTCCACCTGATCACCCACATGCCGACCGAGCCTCACCTGACGCAAATTCACCTCGTCCGCATCACTGATCACATAGATCCCGGTCAACTCGGAGCGATAGGCGATGGCCGTCTCGGGCACCAGTAATCGCTGCGCTTGATCGATGGTAAAGGCGACCTTGGCAAACATCCCTGGGAACACACCCTTCACGCTGTCCGCCAGGCGAATTCGGACTTGGAAGGTATTGGTTTGCGGATTGGCGTACGGGAAGAACACCAGATCACTGGACTCGGCAATGCGGCCATCATCAAAGATCACCTGGGCTTTGCCGGCGTTGCGCACGGCCTCGATCACCCGTTGCGGCACATTGACCGTCACGCGGAGTTTTTCCAGAGAAATGCCAGACACCAAGGGCTGCCCGACCGAGGCGATCTCGCCCACTTCCACCATACGTTCCGTTACGATGCCACTGTAGGGTGCCTTGATCACTGTGTTTGACAGCTGCTCTTGTGCCTGCGTGATGCGGGCATCCGCCGATTTCACCTGCGCATTGCTGGCGTTGAGCGCCGCGTTGGCCGCGTCCATTTGGGATTTTGACACCAAATTCTTGCGATGCAGCTCACGGACCCGCTGCTGCTCATCGCGTGCTTCGATGAAGCGCGACTGTGCTTCCTCGCGCGTGGCGCGCGCCTGATCGAGGTTGGCGCGCTGCGTAGCGTCGCGCAAGCGCAACAACACCGCACCTTTTTCAACGAAGTCATCAACATCGTAATTGATCTGCAGCACGCGACCGCTGGTCTGCGCCGAGACCGTACCGCGGTTCACCGCTTCCACCGTGCCGTCCAACACCTGTTGCAGCGGCACTGTTGCGGGTTGCAAGACATGAATATCAAAAGGATACGCGGGTTCAGCGAGCGCAGAGGTACCCGTTAAGAAACTCAGGACCAAGGCTCCTGCCTGTGTCAGAGCACGCATAGTCATTCACTCCAATAATTGATGTCAGAACCGTCGCCAGAAAATTTTTTCTGCGGGATATCGAATACTATTCTATTAGAAAATACTAATATTACTACACAACAAAAAACTTTTATACCCCTGTTACAAAAATCACCGCGCATCCTGTCAGGCACACAGTTGATGGGATCGGACGCAACCGATGAGTTCGCCTCTGCCACCCGTGATTGCGGCTTTCACTCGCACACCGATACAGCATACAATTCGGCTTTTGACCATTGCGGGATTGCCCATGCGCGTATCACAGTTTCACCTCGCCACGCTAAAAGAGACTCCGAACGATGCAGAAGTCATCAGCCACCAACTGATGCTGCGAGCCGGTCTTATTAAACAATTGGCGTCGGGGCTCTATACGTGGATGCCGTTGGGGCTGCGCGTCTTACGCAAAGTCGAAGCGGTGGTGCGCGAAGAGATGGACCGAGCAGGCGCGATTGAGCTGCTGATGCCCGCGGTTCAGCCGGCAGAACTGTGGCAAGAGTCGGGTCGATGGCAAGAGTATGGCCCCGAATTGCTGCGTCTTCAGGATCGGCACGCGCGCGACTTCTGTGTCGGCCCTACGCACGAAGAAGTCATTACTGACATTGCGCGTCGCGAGCTCAAGAGCTATAAGCAGCTGCCGGTCAACTATTACCAGATTCAGACCAAGTTTCGCGACGAAATTCGGCCGCGCTTCGGCATCATGCGCGGGCGCGAGTTTCTGATGAAAGACGCCTACTCCTTCCATATAGACCCGACGTCACTGCAAGCCACCTTTGACGCCATGCACGATGCGTACAGCCGTATTTTCATGCGACTGGGCTTGCGCTTTCGCGCAGTGGAAGCCGACAGTGGCAGCATTGGCGGCGCCAGCTCGATGGAGTTTCATGTCCTCGCCGACAGCGGTGAAGATGCGATCGCGTATGCAACGGATGGCGATTACGCGGCCAACGTCGAAAAAGCCATCGCCATCTGCAGCCGCACGCGCGATCCAGCCGGTGCCGCCATGGCGACCGTCGACACCCCCGGCATGCACACCATCGAAGACGTCTGCAAGTTCCTCGATGTCTCGGCCGAGCAAACCGTTAAAACACTGCTGGTCAAGGGTACTGATGACCCAGTCGTCGCCGTTGTCTTGCGCGGTGACCATGAACTCAATGACATCAAGCTCGAAAACTTCCCCACCATCGCCAGCCCACTGACATTCGCCACCCCTGAGGAGATACGCGCTGTCGCGGGTTGTGATGCCGGCTCCATTGGCCCCGTTGGCTTGGACATCCCTGTCATTGTGGACCACGCCGCGAATGCGCTGTCTGACTTCATCTGCGGCGCCAACGAAAATGGCAAACATCTGTCTAATGTGAATTGGGGACGCGACCTGCCGGACGCCTACCCCGCAGACCTGCGCAATGTGGTTGAGGGTGACCCTTCACCCAGCGGATCAGGCACATTAAAGATCGTGCGCGGCATCGAAGTCGGGCACATCTTCCAGCTGGGCGACAAATACAGTGCTGCCATGGATGCCACTGTGCTGGATGAAAACGGCAAAAAAACCGTGATGCAAATGGGATGCTATGGCATCGGGGTATCGCGTATCGTCGCCGCAGCAATTGAGCAAAACCACGATGACAACGGCATTATCTGGCCGGCCGGTATGGCGCCGTACCAGATCGCGCTGACGCCCATCAATAGGCACAAATCCGAACGCGTCGCCGAGGCGGCTGAAGCGCTTTACGCACAATTGAGCGAGGCCGGGTACGATGTTTTGCTGGATGACCGCAATACGCGCCCAGGCATCAGCTTTGCGGATATGGAGCTGATCGGCATACCGCATCGGATTGTGATCAGTGATCGTGGCCTCGAAGCGGGCACTCTGGAATACAAGGGTCGCACCGACGACGACTCTCAAGCCATCGCGCAAGACCAGTTGATGGCCCTATTGGCCGAGCGCATCAGCGCAAACTGAGTCGCCTATCAACACCAGACAGCGGGGCAAAACGCCTCGCTGTCAGCGCACAACGCTAGGCCAATCGATTGACCCCTTCGGGCAATCCGTCTGCCGCCCGCATCTGCGCACTCTGCAAAACAGCCGGATCATCGAGGTACGCGCGCAAAAACGGCAGAGAATCCTGCCCAAAAAACAGCTCATCGTTCACCACAAAGGTGGGCACGCCAAACACGCCAGCACGTGCGGCCGCTTGCGTATTGTCGATAAGCTGTTGCTTGACGGCAGGCACTTGAACCTTGTCTTCAATCGACGTCAGGCCAAGTTCATCGGCCAATTGCTGCGCGCCAGCAGCATCCTCACAAGACAAGCCCTGCGCCCAAATAAAACGGAAAATACCGTCGACCGCATCGGGGTCACAATCCAGCGCTAAGGCCAAGCGCAGATAAACCAGCGGATTAAACGGGTGCTGCGGCGGCAAACACAGGGGAATGACGCGCTCCTGCGCCAACCAGGTCACATGCCGAAAGGTGTACTGACGCATCCGTTCTATTTCAGCCGGGCCCTTGATCTCAAAGTGATTCAATAAGCCGGCAAACAAAACCGGCTTATGCCGCAACTCAATATGATCCGGCAACTCATCCAACCGTTGGCTCGCCAGATACGCAAACGGCGAAATAAAATCGTAATACCAGTCAACCTGCAGCATACCCTGCCCTCAACGGCATATTCACTTACACCCTCTCGACAGCGACAGCCGTTGCTTCGCCACCACCGATACACAGTGACGCCATGCCCGTGCTCAGCCCTTTCTCTTTCAGTGCATGCAGAAGCGTGACTACTATGCGGGCGCCCGAGGCACCGATCGGATGACCCAGCGCGCAGGCGCCGCCGTTCACGTTCACCTTGTCGCTCGGCAGGCCCATTTCGTGCATGAAAGCCATGGGCACCACGGCGAAGGCCTCGTTGACTTCCCAGAGGTCCACATCGTCGGTGGACCAGCCGAGACGGTCGAGCAGCTTGCGCGCGGCCGGCACGGGCGCGGTGGTGAACAGGCCGGGCGCCTGGGCGTGGCTGGCATGGCCCAAGATGCGGGCGCGAATCTTGAGGCCCTGCGCCTCGGCCGCCTCCGAGGAGGCCAGAACCAGCGCCGCCGCGCCGTCCGAGATCGACGAGGAATTGGCCGCCGTCACCGTGCCGTCCTTGCGGAAGGCGGGCTTGAGCCCGGGGATCTTGTCGGGACGTGCCGATTGCGGCTGCTCGTCGGTGGTCAGCCGGCTCTCGCCCTGGCGCGTGGTGACGGTGACCGGCACGATCTCGCCGTCGAAGGCACCCGACTTCTCGGCCTCGAGCGCATTGGACAGCGAGCGCAGCGCATATTCATCCTGCGCCTCGCGCGTGAACTGGAACGCCTCGGCGCAGTCCTCGGCGAAGGTGCCCATCAGCCGGCCCTTGTCATAGGCGTCTTCGAGTCCGTCCAGGAACATGTGGTCGATGGTCTGGCCGTGGCCGATCCGGGCGCCGCCGCGCATGGCGGGCAGGAGGTAGGGAGCATTCGTCATGCTTTCCATGCCGCCCGCGAGCATCGTGTCGGCATGGCCCAGCGCGATCTGGTCGAAGGCCATCATCGCCGCTTTCATCCCCGATCCGCACATTTTGTTCAGCGTGGTGGCGGGCACCTCTTCGCCCAGGCCGGCTGCAAAACCGGCCTGGCGCGCGGGCGCCTGACCCTGCCCGGCGGGCAGAACGCATCCCATGATCAGCTCGTCGACGGCATCCGCCCCGGCCCCGGCGCCCTGCAAGGCGGCCTTGATCGCGGCACCACCCAGTTCAGAGGCGCTCAGCTCTGACAACGCACCCTGAAACCCGCCCATCGGTGTCCGTGCCGCGCCGGCGATCAGCACCTGTTTCATGATTCTCTCTCCCGTTGCCAGAAATCCGTCCGTGCATACCGAATGGTAACCAATGCCGTCTAGCCTGCGGGCAAGTTTTGCACCAGGAGGACGCGATGCAATTGGAAAGACAAGACTTTGGCGAGGCCATCATGATCACGGTGGACGAGGCGCGCATCGACGCGGCCATTGCCATTCAGTTCAAGGACAGCGTTCGCGAGATGGCGGGCGACGCCCCCGCACGGGTGATTCTGGACATGACCAAGGTCGAGTTTCTTGACAGCAGCGGCCTGGGTGCAGTTGTCGCGGTCATGAAGCAGTTGGGCGGTGATCGGGCATTGGAGCTGGCCGGTTTGACGCCGACGGTGGAAAAAGTGTTCCAGCTCACGCGTATGGATTCGGTGTTTGCGATCCACAAGGACACAAGCGCTGCGGTTTCCGGCCTGGCGCATGCGTCCTGATGCCAGCCAGGACATAGGCAACCGGCTGATCCAACGCTTCCACGCGGACCCGATGCAGGTTCGCGAAATGCTGCGGCAGACCCGGCAGGCTTGGGCCGAATTCGGCTGTTCTTCCGATCTCCATGCCACCGGGGAGCAGGTGCTTGCCGAAGTGCTTAACAACGTCGTAGAGCACGCCCAGGCCGGGCGGCCCGAGGGCATTGTAGAGCTGGAAACAGGCACCGCGCCGGGCGGGTTCTATTGCCAGGTGCGCGACGACGGCGCGGCGATGCCGGGGCTGCAGCTTCCAGCCGGACGTCCGGCACAGGTCGATGCCGATTTGCAGGATCTGCCAGAGGGCGGTTTCGGCTGGTACCTGATCCGCACCCTGACGCGCGATCTGACCTATAGCCGCGAAGGCAGCTGGAACCGGATGCGGTTTCACATCGTCGACAAGGTCTGATCCGACAGGCGGCGGTTGCCGGGACGGCGGCGCCAATCGAACGCTTGGGGTCAGATAGGCGCCCCCGCCTTCAGGCGTCGCTCGCAACGGCTTACGCCTTTACCGGCATTTCGAACGAAAAGTGCAACGGCCCGACCGGCCAGCCCATTGGGCGCTACCGGAGCTGGCGGCTGGAACGACCCGCTGGTCCCTTGGGAGTGGCGGGAGGGCGGGTTTTCTTCGAGTCGGCGAAAGGCAGGTGCGGATTGCGCGGCCGATTTCGCGCCGATCTCGCCCGGTCCTGAAATTGCCTCAATCCAATCAAATCTCGGCCCCAATCGAGCGGCATCCAGACAGGGTAGCTGCATGGCTTCACCCGGCGTCGCGTCAACATAGCCCCCACCCAAGCGCGACGTCGGGCCATGCAGCCGAGGGGTGGTATTCCCACAGGTTCAGGCTAGTCTGCGGCAAATCGCTGCCAGGAAACGCTTGATGCCCTACTCTCGCCCCCGCGACTTCCATCATCCGGGCCGCTCTGCGGTCTTTGCCCAGAACGGCGTCTGTGCCACCTCGCATCCGCTGGCCGCCAAGGCGGCGGTCGATATCCTGCAACAGGGCGGCAATGCCGCCGATGCCGCCATTGCCGGCGCGGTCTTGCTGGGGCTGTGCGAGCCGCAGATGACCGGGCTGGGCGGCGATTGTTTCGCACTGATCAAACCCGCCGGGCAGGACCAGATCGTAGCGCTGAACGGTTCGGGCCGGGCGCCGGCCGGGCTGGACGCCCAGGCGCTGCGCGACGCCGGCCATGATACCGTGCCGCTCGGCGGCCCCGAGGCCATCACCATCCCCGGCGCGGTTGACGCCTTCTGCACGATGAGCGCCGATTACGGCCTGCTGGAGCTGGGCCAGGTGCTGGCCCCGGCGATCCGCTATGCCGAGGAAGGCGTGCCGGTGGCCCCCCGGGTGGCGTTCGATTGGGCCGAGGCCGCCGACCGGCTGCAGGGCACGGCGCGCGATTTCTATCTGGCCGCGGGACAGGCCCCGCGGGTCGGGCAGGTTTTCCACCACGCACCGCAGGCCGAGCTGTTGCGCCGCATCGCCCACGACGGGCGGGCCGCGTTCTACGAGGGCGAAGTGGCCCAAGACATGGTGGACAGCCTGACCGCGCTGGGCGGCACCCACAGCCTGGACGATTTCGCGTCCACGCGCTGCGATTACACCACACCCATCAGCGGCAGCTACAAGGATATCGAACTGGTCGAACATCCGCCCAACGGTCAGGGCGCCGCCGCGATCCTGCTTCTCAACATCCTGTCGCATTTCGACCTGGCTGCGATGGACCCGCTGGGGTCGCAGCGCGCCCATATCGAGGCCGAGGCCAGCAAGCTGGCCTATGACGCGCGCAACCGCTTCATCGCCGATCCCGACCACACCGCCCGGCTGGATCACATGCTGGCGCCCGAGACGGCGGCGAAACTGGCCGCGCTGATCGATCCCGGCCGCGCCATGCCCGCCGCGGCAACGCTGACCGAAGCGGTGCACAAGGACACGATCTATATAACCGTGGTGGACAAGGACCGCATGGCGGTGTCGCTGATCTATTCGATCTTCAAAAGCTTCGGGGCCGGGCTGGCGTCAGAGAAGTTCGGTATCCTGTTCCACAACCGCGGCGCCGGGTTCACGCTTGAGCCCGGGCACCCGAACGAGGCCGGGCCAGGCAAGCGGCCGATGCACACCATAATCCCCGGCATGCTGCGCCAGAACGGCCGGGTGGTGATGCCGTTTGGCGTGATGGGCGGTCAGTATCAGTCTTGCGGGCACGCCCGGTTTGTCACCAACCTGATAGATTTCGGCATGGACCCGCAGCAAGCCATCGACGCGCCGCGTTGCTTCGCTTACGACGGCGAATTGCGCGTCGAGGCCGGATATACCAGCGGCGTGGTCGAGGAGCTGGCAGAGATGGGCCATGCCGTGATGCGGCCCGTCACCGGCATCGGCGGCGCTCAGGCCATCCGCATCGACCATGACCTGGGCGTGCTCGAGGCCGGGTCGGACCCGCGCAAGGATGGCTGTGCCATCGGTTACTGAGGAAGAAAGGCCCATGCCCATTCGCCCCGTCAAAGAGCTGGTCGCCGAGGCCAAGCAGCAGATCACCACCCTGTCACCGGCCGAGGCGCATGCGGCCCAGGCCGAGGGCCGCGCCCTGCTGGTCGACATTCGCGACATCCGCGAATTGCAGCGCGTCGGACGGGTGCCGGACGCGTTCCATGCACCGCGCGGCATGCTGGAGTTCTGGATCGATCCGGCCTCGCCCTATCACAAACCGGAACTGGCCACCGACAAGACACTGGTGCTGTTCTGCGCCAGCGCCTGGCGTTCGGCCCTGTCGGTCAAGGCGCTGCAAGAGATGGGGGTCGAGAACATCGCCGAGATCGGCGGCGGTTTCACCGCTTGGCGCGAAGCCGGGTTGCCGGTGGACGAGGAAGGCGAGTGGTAGGGCACCCGGCCCGGCGTCCTATGCCTCAGTTCATCTGGAAATGCAGCGGATAGTGGCCATCTTCGAAATCGCCGAAGAGATCCGGCAGGTCCGGGTGATCGACCGGCTGGCCGGAATAATCCGCCACCAGGTTCTGTTCGGACACGTAAGCCACGACCCAGCTGTGATCGTTATAGGCCAGCAGGTGATAGAACGGCTGCTCCCTTTTGTGGCGTTTCTCTTCGGGGCCG
>DOIU01000155.1:0-562 GCA_003511825.1 Gammaproteobacteria bacterium
CTGGCAGCCGGCGATGCGGTTCGCCACCCACACATCGCACTGCCCGCCGACATCTTCGGCGCCTCGCGACGCAACGCCAAAGGCTGGGACATCACCGATTCACTCACGCTGGCCTCACTCAACACATCACGCGACGCTTTCGCCACCCAACAGTGGCACGCCGGCCCGTGCATGGACGCACCCGTGACCAGCGCCGACACTGTCGAGGTTCATAACCCCGCTCGTCCTGATGACAGGGTTGGCCAGGTGACCGAAGCGAACGCTGCCGACATTGACGCTGCTATTAACGCCGCCACACTCGGCGCGCGCACCTGGGCAGCACAAGACGCCCGAACCCGCGCCGACTGCCTGCGACGGGTCGCCGACGTCTATGAGGCGCACGCGCCTGAGTTATTCGCGCTCGCCTGCCGTGAAGCGGGTAAGTCACTGTTGGACGCGGTCAACGAAGTGCGCGAGGCGGTGGACTTTGCCCGCTACTATGCCAATGACGCCGAGCGGCTAGCAGACGCGCAACCGCGTGGCGTGATCGCCTGCATTTCACCGTGGAATTTCCCGCTGGCGA
>DOIU01000155.1:887-3022 GCA_003511825.1 Gammaproteobacteria bacterium
ATTTCCCGCTGGCGATTTTTTCGGGGCAAATCCTGGCCGCCTTGGCCGCAGGCAATGCGGTCATCGCCAAGCCTGCCGAACAAACGCCGCTGATCGCGCAGCGCGCCATTGAGCTGATGCATGAGGCCGGCATTCCCAAATCCGCCGTGCAACTCTTGCCCGGACCCGGCCATCGCGTCGGCGCTGCGCTGACGCAAGACCCGCGCATCGATGGCGTGTGTTTTACAGGGTCGACCCCAACCGCACAGCATATTCATCGATCCATCGCGCAAGCGCTCACACCGGATGCGCCGCTGATTGCCGAAACCGGCGGCTTGAACGCGATGATTGTCGACTCCACGGCCCTGCCCGAGCAAGTCGTGCGCGACGTGGTTCAATCGGCGTTCCAAAGCGCGGGCCAACGTTGCTCAGCGCTGCGCATGCTGTATGTGCAAGAAGACATTGCAGAATCGTTGCTGACCATGCTGTATGGCGCCATGGACGAACTCCAGCTGGGCGACCCCTGGCTGCACAACACAGACATCGGCCCAGTGATTGACGCTGCGGCCAAAGCGCGCATTGATGCCCACTGCGCGGATTTCGCCGCGCGCGGCAAATTGCTGAAACACGTCCCCATCCCCGCACACGGCACCTTTGTCGCGCCCACCGTGCTGCAAGTAGACGGCATTGCAGAATTGCAGGAAGAGATTTTCGGGCCCGTGCTGCATGTCGCGACCTTTGCCGCCGCTGAGCTGGATACCGTCGTCAACGACATCAACGCCAAGGGCTATGGCCTCACCTTCGGTCTGCACACGCGCATGGACAGCCGCGTCGAGCATATCGTCCACCGCATGCGCGTGGGCAATATCTATGTGAATCGCAACCAAATCGGCGCCGTCGTTGGCTCTCAGCCCTTTGGGGGCGAAGGTCTCTCCGGCACGGGCCCCAAGGCCGGCGGCCCGCAGTATGTGCAGCGCTTTACCCGCAGTCAGACTCACGCGGCTATCGCCGCCACTGCCGCGCCTCAGGTTTCCCCAGAAACACTGCAAGCCGCAATCGATACACTGGCAGCTTCAACCGTGCCCGACGACGAATACCAAGCCCAACTGCGCGCCTTGTTTGCGAGGGCGCCCTTCACACCACCCAAGCCACCCGCTGACGCCGAAACCATGCCAGGCCCCACCGGTGAAATGAACCTGCTGTCTCAATGCAGTCGCGGGCGCATACTCTGCCTGGGCCCCGATCTGGCCAGCGCCTCTCACCAGGCCGCCATCGCACTCTCGCAAGGGAATGCAGCCCTGGTGATCGCCCCTGGGATCGAGGCATGGCTGTCGCAGCATGACCCGCAGGACCTGCCCATCACCGGCATTGACGGCCAACCCGACCCCGCATCACTCACGACCCTCACAGGCTTCGCCGCCGTCTGTAGCAGCGCTAAAGACACGCAACTGCGCGCGATCCGCCAAGCCCTGGCTGCCCGCGACGGCGCTCTGCTGCCGCTGATCACAGCATTGGATGAGGTTGAACAATTTGTGCTGGAGCGCCACCTGTGCATTGACACCACAGCCGCAGGCGGTAATGCCAGCTTGATTGCGGCGACGGAATAGTTGCTGTCAGTATTGGGTGGATAGCAGTGAGCCGCCAGACAGGCGGCTCACAATAGATGACAGTACCTAGCGCACTACCGCAACGCCGCCAGCGAAGGGATCTCTGCCGACAACGCGGCTGAGTTACCGGGCAGCAAGAAGAATTCACCGGCTTCGTGGCCCGCGTATTTGATCGGGGCGTACTGCGGTTCTTGTTCGACGTCCATGGCGGCGGCAGCGCTTTTAACGCGTTCTTGCACTTGGCGGTAGAGGCTGAAGCCTTCCAGCACGCCGTCGTTCTCTTGCAGCACATCAATAAACGCCTTGGCGAAGATGGAATGATCACCACCGCCGCCGTCTAACACAGGCTTGACACCTCCAGAGGTCAAGACCGCGCGCGCCTTGGTCTTGTTCATGGCTTCATACCAGCGCTTGCGGGCATCGTCTGACAAGCCTGACTCCAGCCGCGCCAGTGACGAGCGCGTCATCGAGCCGGAGTAGCACGAATCCGCAACCACCAGGATATGCTTGGCCGACATGACGTTCAGGATGTCCGTGATGGCGACGTTG